>CALGMT010000001.1 GCA_937958885.1 uncultured bacterium
ACTCACGGATCGGAAAACTTGACGCACCCCACTCCGCCGACGACAGTTCCCGGCATGAAGGCGCCATTTTTTCATCCTGCCGTCTCGCGCGGCTTCACGCTCGTTGAACTCCTGGTCGTCATCGCAATCATTACGATCCTCGCCGGTGTGGTGACCGTTTCGCTCGTGCGCAAGCCCGGCGAAGCGCGCGTCGCGGCGACGCAACTGCAAATCCGGCAGTTGCAGACCGCGCTGAACGTCTATCGTACCGAGCAAGGCCGCTATCCGACACAAGAACAAGGGCTGGAGGCCCTCATCCGCATCCCCGATCGCGAGCCCATTCCGCGCCAGTATCCGCGCGACGGCTATCTCGAAGGAAGCCGCGTGCCGCTCGACGCGTGGGGCAACCCCTTCATTTATCTCGCGCCGGGCCGCGCCGGAGAAGCCTACGAAATCCTTTCATACGGCAGCGACGGCGAGCCCGGCGGCGAGGGCGACGCCGCAGACATTTCGAGTTCCGCACTGTGACACCGCACCCCACCCCGCCGACAGGAGCGCCCGTATGATTCGCGAAGCCATCGCCAAGCTCGTCGACAACCAGCCCCTCACCCACGATGAGGCGCACGCCACGCTGCGCGAAATCATGAGCGGCGAGGCCACGCCCGCACAGATCGCCTCCTTCATCACCGCGCTCCGCATCCGGGGCGAAACCCCGGAGGTCATCGCCGGCAGCGCCCGCGCGATGCGCGAGCGCTTTACGGCCGTCCATTCGCCCGCCGGCGCAATCGTGGACACCTGCGGGACCGGCGGCGACGGCGCGCACACATTCAACATTTCGACTGCCGCCGCCTTCGTTGCGGCCGGCGCGGGCGCGGTCGTCGCCAAACACGGCAACCGCAGCGTGTCGAGCCGCAGCGGCAGCGCGGACGTGCTCGAAGCGCTCGGCGTGAACATCAGCGCGCCGCCGGCCGTAATGGAACACTGCCTCAAAACCATCGGCATCGCGTTTCTTTTCGCGCCGAATCTGCACCCCGCAATGAAACACGCGATCGGGCCGCGGCGCGAAATCGGCATCCGCACCATTTTCAACATCCTCGGCCCCCTCTCGAACCCCGCCGGCGCGCGCCACGGCGTGCTCGGCGTCTATCACCGCGACCTCGTGCTCACCATCGCCCGCGCGGCCTCCGCGCTGGATGTCGTTCGCCTTTTCGTCGTGCATGGCCACGACGGGCTGGACGAAATCACCACCACCACAGTCTCCACTGTCGCCGACGTGCGCGGCGCGGAGGTGGACCTGATCACCCTCGATCCCCGCGACTACGCGATCCCGCTCGCGGCGTCCGCCGATCTCGCCGGCGGCGATCCCGCGCACAACGCCGCCCTCGTGCGCGCCGTCCTCGACGGCGAACCCGGCCCGCGCCGCGATATCGTCTGTCTGAACGCTGCTGCCGCCATCGTTGCCGCCGGGCTGGCCGAGGATTTCCGCGCCGGCCTCGAGGCGGCGCGCGCCGCGATCGACGACGGCCGCGCGCGCGCCAAACTCGACGCGCTTGCCGCCGCAACCGCGTCCGCCTGACGCCGATTTTCCATGCGCTGTAATTTACAGAGCATGGAAGTCCAAAAATAATTTTTTACAGAGCATGGAACCCGCGCTGTCCGAATTCCGCGATCTGACCCCGGACTCGGTCCTGAATCTCGTTGAGTCCGCGCTGGGGCGGCGCGCATCAAATCTCTGCCGCCCGCTGAGCAGCTACATCAACCGCGTCTATGAATTGCACCTGGAGGACGGTGAATGGGTCGTGGCAAAATTTTTCCGGCCCGGTCGTTGGACGCGAGCCGCGCTCGAGGAGGAACAGGCATTCGTTCGGGAACTGGCGGAGGACGAAGTGCCTGTCATCGCGCCATTGTCCGGATTCGACGGAAAGGCCCTATTCGAGCACGACGGGATGTGCTTTGCGATCTATCCCAAAAAAGGCGGACGCCCGTTGGAAGAACCGAGCGCCGCGCAATGGCGCGAACTGGGCCGCCTGCTGGCGCGGATGCACGTGGTCGGCTCGCGCCGCAATGCCCCGAACCGGATTCGGCTTGCGCCGGACATCTCGTCGCGCGAGCAGGTGGACGAGATCCTCGCGCTGCGCTTCCCAATGCCGTCCGTTCGAGACGAATATGCTCGCGCCGCGTATGCGGTACTGGATCGGATCGCGCCGTGTTTCCGCGAGGTGGAGGCTATTCGCCTGCATGGGGATTGCCACTGCGCCAATATCATCGCGCGGCCGAACGAGGGATTATTCTTGATTGATTTCGACGACATGTGCGTGGGGCCTGCGGTGCAGGACTTGTGGATGCTGCTGCCGGGTCACGTGCGGGACAGCCGCGCGGAACTCGACGGGCTGCTCGAGGGCTATGAAACGTTTCGCTCCTTTGATGAAACGACGCTCCGCCTGATTGAACCTCTCCGCGCGATGCGGATGATCCACTACACCGCCTGGTGCGCCCGGCAGGCCTCGGACGGCGGATTCTCGCGGCTCGCGCCGGACTTTGGGACGCCCGCTTTCTGGCGCGCCGCCGCCGCCGATTTGCAGCGCCAGTTGCAGGAGATAGAGGACGCGACGGTCTAGCGCTTAGGAGCGTGTCACTCGCTTGGCTCTAATCGAGGGGATCGCGCGCCATCACGGCCTGCGCGCCAGCCGGCGAATTCTCGTAAGGAGTCATCCAGTTAGTCGGAGTTGATTGGTCTGCTCCAAGTGCGGACAAAAACATAAAGGTGAATCCAGAATGCGCAGATGGTTAGCGGTGATGATGTTGGCGCCGGCGATGGCATTCACGGTGGGCTGCGGAGACGATGACGATCCCGGTACGATCGTGGATGAAGCGTCCGGTCGCGGTGAGCTCAGCACGCTCGTTACCGCGGTATCGGCCGCGGGCTTGGTGGATACGCTTGAAAGCGAGGGCCCGTTCACGGTCTTTGCTCCGAACAATGAGGCGTTTGCGGCGCTTCCGCCGGGCACGCTTGCTGCGCTGCTCGCCGATCCGAAGGCGTTGGGTAACATCCTGACCTATCATGTCGTCTCAGGCGACTTGAAGGCTGCCGATGTGCTCTCGAGCGACACGCTCAAGACGGTCCAAGGCGGTTCGCTCAAGATCACGAATGGCGAGGATGGCCCCCGCGTGAATGGCGCGAAGATATTGAAGACGGACATCGACGCGTCGAACGGAACGATTCATATCATCGACGGAGTTTTGTTGCCCTAGTTGATGTGCCGGGGATCGCGGGATCTCCGAAATTGAAATCCCTCCACGTGTCCATTGGGACGCTGGAGGGATTTTTTGTCGCGACTGTATGATCGGACCAGCGGGGTCTGATTGCGGGAAATCCAGCGCTGAAGCGGCCATGCCGGTCGTCAACCGCCGTGCGGCGCTATGTCGCGGAACGGGGATTGCCGTAGTCCTACAGAGCCGCTAAAGTTCATATTCCACATCATTCCACGCGGCGAGGATTCGGCATGGGCGACAATGGCAGAAAAAACTGGATCGGGTTCGATCTCGGCGGCACGAAAATGTTTTGCGTGCTGTTCGATCACAAATTCAACCCTGTCGCCAATCTCCGGAAAAAGACCAAGAACGAGGATGGCGCCTCCGGCGGGGTGGATCGGATGGTGGATATGGTGGAGGCCGTGCTGGACGAGGCGCACCTCGATCGAAAAGACCTCGGGGGAATCGGGATCGGCTGCCCCGGCCCGCTGGACCTCGATCGCGGCGTCGTGTTGGAAGCGCCGAATCTCGGCTGGAAAAATGTGGCGCTGAAGGAATCGTTCGAGAAAAAATTCAAGGTTCCTGTTTCGGTCGCAAACGATGTGGACGCGGGCACGTTCGGTGAATATCGATTCGGCGCCGGTCAAAAGGCGCGCTGTGTCTTGGGCGTGTTCCCCGGCACGGGTATCGGCGGCGGCTGCGTGTATGAGGGGCATCTGCTGCGCGGTAAAACAGGCTCCTGCATGGAAATCGGCCACATCTCCATCTCGCAGAGCGGCCGGCTCTGCGGCTGCGGGCGGCGCGGCTGTCTGGAAACGGTTGCGAGCCGCCTGGCAATCGCGGCTGAATGCGCGATGGCGGCTTATCGCGGCGAGGCGCCGGCGTTGTTCAAACTCGCGGGAACGGATCTTGCCAAAATGCGGAGCGGCGTGATTGCGGAATCCATCCGCGCGGGCGACAAGGTCATTGAGCGCATCGTTCGTCAGGCGGCCAAGCAATTAGGGATCGGCATCGGCAACGCGATCAATATCCTCGCCCCGGACGTCGTTGTGCTAGGCGGCGGCTTGATCGAGGCGATGAAGGATATCTTTCTGCCCGAGGTTCGGGCGGCGGTTGAAAAGCGCGCGATGGCGTCGTTCGTCAAATCGGTTTCCATCGTGCCGGCGAAGTTGGACGACATGGCGACGGCGATGGGCGCCGCCGCGCTGGCGGAGGAAGCCGCCGGCTGAAGGCGCCGTGAGCAGTCAATCGTCAACAGCGCCCGAATCGAACGCCGTCCCGGCGCCGACGCGCACGGCGGCCGTCATCGATGTTGGGTCAACAGCGATTCGGATGGAGATCGCCGAGTTGCGCGCGGACGGCGGGGTGCGCACCCTGGAAACGCTGCAACAGCCCGCGCTGCTCGGGCGCGATACGTTCACAACCGGACGCATCCGGCAATCCACCATCGAGGAATGCGTGCGCATCCTCAAGGGCTATCGGCGCGTGATGGCGGAATACGGCGTGACGGAGCCGGCTCAGATGCGCGCGGTGGCGACGAGTTCCGTGCGCGAGGCGGCGAACCGCGAAACCTTCCTCGACCGCGTGTATATGGCAACACGGATCAACATCGAGGCCATCGACGAGGCGGAGGAAACGCGGCTGACCTACATGGCTGTGCAGGAACTCCTCGACCGCGATCCGGCCCTCAAGCGCGAGGATACATTGGTGATCGAGGTCGGCGGCGGGGACACCGAGCTGCTCCTGATCCAGGACGGATTTGTCACCTATTCCAACACCTTTCGGCTCGGCACGCTGCGAATGCGCGAAGCGCTCGGCACGCAACAGGCTTCGCCGCAACGCGCGCTGGCGACGCTGCTCAAGCAGATTCAGGTTTCCGTGGATCAGATTCGCCGGAGCGTGCCGGTGCCCCGCGTGCCGCGCATTGTGGCGCTTTCGGGCGACGCGCGTTTCGCCGCGTCGCATCTGGTCTCCGACTGGAATGCGATCCAGTTGGCGCGCGTCGACACCAAAACCTTTGCCGCGTTCGCGCGCAAGATCGCGACGCAGTCGCCGGACGATCTCGTGCGCGATTACCGCATTACCTACCCGGAGGCCGACGTGCTGGGCCCTGCCCTGCTTTCGTTCGCGCAGATCGCGCGCGTCTTCGAGGCGGGCGAGCTGCTGATTCCCAAGACCAGCCTGCGCCACGGCCTGTTGAGGGAGGCCATCGCGGGCGCCGCGTGGACGCCCGAATTCATGGCGCAAGTCGAGCACTCGGCGGTGACGCTCGGCGTGAAGTACGCATTCGACGAGCGGCACGCGCGCCAGGTGACCGAGCTGGCGACGCGCTTCTATCGCGAGCTGCAAGGCGACCACATGCTGCCCCCGCGCTACGAACTGATCCTGCGGGTCGCTGCGCTGTTGCACGAGATCGGACTCTTCGTGAACAACCGGAGCCATCACAAGCATTCGATGTATCTGATTATGAACAGCGACCTCTTCGGGCTCTCGCACGAGGACATGCTGATCATCGCGATGATCGCCCGCTATCACCGTCGCGCGACGCCGCAGCCGTACCACGAAGGCTTCGCGGCGTTGAACCGGGACGCGCGCCTCGCGGTGAGCAAGCTCGCGGCGATTCTGCGCGTCGCGGACGCGCTTGATCGGAACCACATGCAACAGGTGCGCGACATTCGCTTCGAACGCGAGGAGGGCCGGTTCGTGGTCTGGATTCGCGATGTCGAGGATCTGACACTGGAGCGACTGGCGCTCAAAGACAAGGGCACTCTATTCGAGGAAGTCTATGGACTCACCGTCTCATTCCGCACCGAAACGTCGGCGGAAGGACTCGCCGCCGATGTCTGAAGCGCCCTCTTCGCCCCTCCCCCCTTCCGCCGACAGCGCCCCCCCGCGTGAGCAGCGGTTTTTCAGCCGCGAGCTGAGCTGGATCGCCTTCAACCGCCGCGTGCTGGAGGAGGCGCTCGACGAAGGCAATCCGCTGCTAGAGCGGTTGAAGTTTCTCGCGATCGTCTCTTCGAATCTCGACGAGTTCTTTATGGTTCGCGTGGGCGGATTGCAGTTGATGCTGGCGGAGGGCCGCCGCGAGCGCGACGCCGCCGGGCTCGATCCGGAGGAGCAACTTGCGGAAATCAGCCGCCAGGTGCATGAGATGGTGGCGACGCAGTACGCATGTTTTATCGACGTCATTAGGCCGCGCCTCCGCGCGGCGGGCATTCATCGCCAGGATGTAAAAGACCTGACGCCGGCCCTGTACGAGCATCTCCAGCACCTGTTCGAGCACGAGATTTATCCGGTGTTGAGCCCGATCTCGCTGGAAAATCCCGAGGAGCCGCCGCTGATTCCGGGTCTCACGCTGCACCTCGCGGTGCGCCTGAAGCCGGCCGGCACAGCCGGGCGAAAGCCGCGGTATGCGGTCGTCACGCTGCCCAAGAAGCTCGGACGTTTTATCACGCTGCCGATCGAGGAAGGCCACAACTACGCACTCGTCGAAGATGTGGTGACGCTCTTCGCCGACCGCCTGTTTCCCGGCGAAACCATCAGCGAATGCGTGCCGTTCCGCATCACCCGCAACGCCGATATGAGCGTGCGGGAGGATCTGGCCGCCGACCTGCTGGCCGAAATGAAGGATGTGCTGCTGCAGCGCCGCAACAGCGCCTGCGTGCGCCTGGAAGTCTCCGACCGCGTGTCGAAAATCACCCTGTCGTTCCTTCAAAGCCTGCTGGCCGTCGATGACGCGCACACGTACTCCGCGCCGGGGCCGCTGGATATGTCGGCCTATTTCAGCATCGGACGGATGACCGGCTTCGACGACCTGCGCGAGAAGCCGTGGCCGCCCCAGCCGCTGCCCGGCGCGCAGCCGAACGAATCGATGTTCGAGATAATCCGGCGCGGCGATGTGCTGCTCTACCACCCGTATCAAAGTTTCGATCCGGTCGTGCGGCTGCTCGAAGAGGCCGCGGACGACCCGGACGTGCTCGCCATCAAGCAGATTCTCTATCGCACCAGCGAGAACAGTCCGGTCGTCGCCGCGCTGGCCCGCGCGGCTGCGCGCGACAAACACGTGACCGCGCTGGTTGAGCTGAAGGCGCGCTTCGACGAAGCGCGCAACATCGGCTGGGCCGAGGCGCTCGAACAAACCGGCGTGCAGGTGATCTACGGGCTCAAGCGCCTCAAGACGCACGCCAAAATTTGCATTATCGTGCGGCGCGAACCGGGCGGGATCCGCCGATATGTCCACTTCGGCACCGGAAATTACAATGAGATCACGGCGCGGCTGTATGGCGACATCAGCTTCATGACCTGCCAGGAGGAATATGGGGCGGACGCCACGGCGTTCTTCAATATGATCACCGGCTATTCTCAGCCGGTCACCTTTCGCCGGATCGAGGCCGCGCCGATCGGGCTGCGTCCAAAGTTGCTCGCGTTGATCGAGGGCGAGATTCAGCGCCAACAGCAGGGCCAGAAGGGCGAAATCATGGTCAAAGTGAACTCGCTCGTGGACCGCGAGTTGATCGAGGCGCTGTACCGCGCCTCGCAAGCCGGCGTGAAGATCCAGTTGAGTGTCCGGGGCATTTGCTGCCTGCGCCCCGGCGTGCGGGGCTTGAGCGAGAACATCACGGTCAGCAGCGTCGTGGATCGATTCCTCGAACACGCGCGCATTCTCTACTTCCGGCACGGCGGCGAACCGCTGGTCTTCATCTCCAGCGCCGACTGGATGCCGCGAAACCTCGATCGGCGCGTGGAACTGCTCACGCCCGTGGACGACCCCGCGTGCCGGGAACAGTTGATCAATTACCTTAAGATCAGCTTGGACGACGAGGCCAAGGCGCGGCTGCTTCAACCGGATGGAACCTACACCCGCCATCCGAATCGCCTGGCGGCCAAGGCACTGCGTTCGCAGGCCGAGCTGTATCGCATCGCATGCGAACTCGCCAAACGAGCGGCCCAGATGCCACGGGTGATCTTCGAGCCGCAGCGCCCCGCGCAATCGGTTTGACGCTCCGCGCCGGCCGTCAGATACTGGCCGCGAGGCCTAATGTTGCGCGTACGCCATGAAGCGAAACCCGTCCGTCAGAAAGCCGCCTACCGTGGACGATCTGTGCGCGGCTCATCAAAACGAAGAGCCGCACGCGCGCTTTGTGGCGGCGTGCGCGCTTCAACTGTTTGACGCGCTCCAGACGACCTTCAACCTCCAAAAGCGCGATCGGCGTCTGCTGGAGACCGCGGCCCGGCTGCACGACATCGGATACGCCGCCAAGCCGGACGACCATGTGGATGCGGGCGTCGCGCTCGTCCGCGCAAGCGGATTGCGCGGGTTTACGACCCGTCAAGTGGAGGACATCGCCTCGATCATGGCGCTGCACGGTCGGCTGCCGGATGCCCAGGCCGCCGTATCGCTCATGGGCCGCGCCGGGCGGCCCGAACGCATTTTTCAGCTCGGCGCGATTCTTCGGATCGCCGATGCGCTGGACCACGGCCACTTGCAAGACAGCCGCATCGCGAATATCGCCCTGCAGGAGGGCATGATTCGCGTGCGCGTATCCGCGCCGCTCGGCAGCCGCAGCATCGAACGGGCGATGGCCAAATCGGACCTTTGGCAGCGCGTGTTCCCGCTCGGCATCGTGTTCGAGGCGCGCTACCGCGCGCCCGCCGCCGAGCCTAGACCGGACGCTCCCGCGGGCGAGGCGATCCGACGCCTTATGCTGGCGCAGTATCGCGTGTTGCGCACCGCGGCCCGCCGCGCGGCGCGGGACGACGACGAAGAGGCGTTGCACGATCTGCGCATCGCGGTCCGCGGATTGCGCCGTCTGCTGGAGGCCTTTGAAGACCCTCTGCGCGACACCTCCGCCCCGCGCGTCGCCGCCGAACTGCGCGCGTTCGCAAAACGCCTCGGGCCCGCGCGCGATCTCGATGTCTGGGTCGCATTGCTGCGCCGTCCCCGCTACCGCGAGATTTTCGCAGCCGCGCCTGACTTTCTTGCGGCGCAGGAACAGGCGCGGCAACACGCACGCGCCGCGCTGCGCGCGGAACTGGACGACGCATCCGTGCGCGGGATGCTCTCCGCGTTCGGCTATCTGTTGCGGATCGAATTGTTGCATGCCGCGCCCAGACTCGACCGGCCCTTCGGCCGGCTCGTCCGCAAGCGGATCAAAGAGGCGTGGAAACACGCTATGGCGAAGCGGCGATGGGCCGCGAGCCGCAGATCGGACAAGCTGCACGCCTTGCGGATTCGATTGCGGAAGCTGCGCCTGCTCGCCGCGCTCACAGCGCCGGCCCTGCGGCCCGAGGCCGAATTTATGATCAAGGCGGTCCACGATCTGGAGCGCAACCTCGGACGCATCCACGATCTGGACGAGGCCTTGAAACGCGCCTCCCGCGCCGACGCGCCCGCGGGCCTGATTCCCGCGCTCGCCCGCCGCCGGCGGAAAGAACTACGGCGTTTCCGCGAAGCCTGGACCAACTTCGCGACGCGACGCGTGGAGCGCCGCTGTCGCGCCGCGTGGAAATGAGCGCAAGCTGGCCTTGAATCCCGCCGACAGAAAGGCATACTGATGCGCCAACCGGAGGATTCTATGATTTTGCGCTGCTTGCTCGTCGCACTGGCCGGATTTGTACTCCAGGCGGGGATGGCGCCCGCGGATGAAATGGAACCGACCGCTCAACCCAACACCCCCGCGGAGGCAAACCCCATGGTCACCCTGAAGACTACGCACGGCGACATCTCGATCGAGCTGTATGCCGACAAGGCGCCCGAAACGGTTGCAAACTTTTTGAAGTATGTTGACGACGGCCACTACAACGGCACGATCTTCCACCGCGTGATCGACGGCTTCATGATCCAAGGCGGCGGCTTCACGCCGGACATGCAACAAAAGCCCACGCGCGCGCCGGTGAAAAACGAGGCGGCCAACGGACTCAAGAATGAGCGCGGCACGCTCGCGATGGCGCGCACAAGCGATCCGCACAGCGCGACTGCGCAGTTCTTCATCAACGTGACGAACAATGACTTCCTGAACTTCCGCTCGCCGGATCGCAACGGCTACGGCTATTGCGTTTTCGGCAAGGTGACGGCCGGGATGGATGTCGTGGACAAGATCAAAGGCGTTCGCACCGCAACGCGCAGCTTCCACGAGAACGTGCCGGTCGAACCCGTCGTCATCCGCGAAGCCGTGCGCGCCGCGCCATGAGGCGCAGGCGGCCCTGCGTGTCCGCTCCCGCGTCATGACCGATTCGCCCACGCCAGAGCCGGCTCCCCTGCCGGCGGCCCCCGCCAAGGGAGTCCGGATCGGCGATTACATCATCATCGACACGTTGGGCCATGGCTCAATGGCCACCGTTTTCCTCGCGCGAGACTCGACGGGCCACGAGGTCGCGCTCAAGGTGTTCCAAGAGGGGCCGGGTGTCTCGCCCACCATGTTGGAGCGCTTCAAGCGCGAGGCGGAGGCTTCAAAGAAACTCCGCCGCCACCCGAACATCATGAAGGTCTATGCGACCGGTCAGGAGGGCATCTATCACTTCATCGTGATGGAGCCGATCCGAAACAGCCGGACGCTCGAAGACGTGATGGAATCGAATCCCCTCACGCTCGACGAGATTCTCTCGATCGGCGTAAAAATCGCCCGCGCGCTTCACTACGCGCACACGCGCAACATCGTGCACCGGGACGTGAAACCGTCGAACGTGATGATCGACGAATTCGGCGAACCGCTGTTGACCGATTTCGGCGTCGCGGAGCTGGTGGACTGGCCGTCGTGCACCATTTCCGGCGCGTTGACCGGCACCCCCCTATACATGTCGCCCGAGCAGGCGCGCGCCGATCGCGCGGGACCGGCCAGCGACATCTACTCGCTGGGCGTAGTCCTCTACGAGGCGATTACCGGAATGCTGCCCTACTCCACGCAGCATTCCGCGCCTGTCAAACAGGTGTTGGAAGCGGTCAAGAACGAGATGCCCCGCCGATTGCGCCACTACCGCAAGGATATTTCAACCGACGTCGAGGCGGTCATTCTCAAGGCCATCGAAAAGCAAGAGCGGCGGCGCTATCCCGATGCCGAGGCCTTCGCCGAGGACCTCGAACGCGCGCGCACCGGGCGCCGCGTCTCGGCGCGCCTGACCACATGGATTGAACGCTTGTGGGATCTGGCGCGCAAGTACGACCAGTTCTTTGCCGCCGCGTTGGTGATGCTCGCCATGGCGGGCGGCGCGAGTTTCTATTTGCGCCAAAAGCTGATGAACGCGCGATACGAAAAACTATTAAGCACCGTTCATCTGCGGAATCTCCTGCTGCGCGCCGCGCCCGAGTCCGGACGCAGCGCGGCGATCGAACAGCCCGCCGCGTGGAACGAAATTCGCCTCGCGCGCCGCGACATGGCCGCGGGTCGGTGGAACCCCGCGCGAGAGGGTCTCATCAACGCCATCGCGCTCGCCCGATCCGTCGGCGATGCGCGAACCGCGGCGCTCGCGAAGCTGGAAATGGCGCGCTGCGAGATTATGCTCGGCCGGATCGATGCGGCGCTCAGCACCTACCAGGACGTGATCGCGAACCTCGATGCTTCCCCGGTCGTGGCCGATGTCGCCCAACTGGAAGCCATTCAGCTCGCCTTGCTCAAGGACAAACGCGGCGACGCGGTGCGCTATTTGAATATGAAACCCCTCCCGCCGGAGGGGCCGATTCGCGAGGCGCTCCGCTGCCTGTCCGGCGACTTGACGCCCCAACAACTCGCGGATCGGCTCCCGTTTGTCCCGTCGCGTTTGCAAAAC
The DNA here is from genome assembly GCA_937958885.1 of uncultured bacterium. GTDB lineage: Bacteria > Verrucomicrobiota > Kiritimatiellia > CAIVKH01 > CAIVKH01 > JAMLJG01. The sequence continues at coordinate 11,995 of CALGMT010000001.1, forward strand.
GATTTTCACTTCACACTCGCGGTGCGCTATCGCATCGATGGAAACGAGTCGGCCTCCGCAACGCATTTGCGGCGCGCCATTCAACAATCCTCGCCCTCGTCGGAGTGGCCCGCCCCGCTGGCGCGCATGCTCCTCGACACACGCTGATGATGAACGCCATAGACAACATCGCGCATCGAGAAGGCCGCGTCTGGATCCGGATTTGCCTGATCGTGGCGGCGCTTGCCCTGCTGGTCTCAGGCCTCCTCCACGTGCTGACGCAGGTGCGCCGCGCGGCCCAATGCGCCGCGCACCTGCAATCCATCTATCGGGCGCTTGAGCTGTACGAGATGGAGCGCGGCATCCTCCCGACGCTGGCCTATTTCCCGGATCTGCCCATGGAGGACGCCGACAGCCTTCGCGTGGTGCTGGAGCCCTACGGGCTTTCGCCTGAACGCTGCATCTGCCCGCAGAGCAAACCGGTCCAGCGCGCCGAGGGACTGACGTATTTGTGGAACGTGCAGCTCAACGGTCGCCGCATTCCGCGCGACGCGGAGGCGGTGTGGATGCTGGTGGATATGAACGCGTTGACAGATGACGTGCCGGCGCCGCACCTGGGTCGCTACAACGTGCTCTACTCGGATGGGACCGTGCGCCGGATTCGCCACCCCATGCGCGAGCTGCCGGGTTTATGAGTCCGCGTCCGCAGGCGCTTATTGAACCGTCTGACGCGTCGCTTTGGTGAGCGCCTTCCAAAGCGCTTCCTGTGTATCCGACTCGAAGAGCGCATCGCGAGCGGCCTCTTCGCGGAAACTCTGCGTAAGACCGGAGAGCAGGCGCAAATAAAACGCGCTGGCGGCTGTCGGAATCACCATGAAGAAGATGATGCGGGAATTGGTTTTCCCCCCGAATTTGACCCCTTTTCGGCTCAAGCCCAGCGCCATCGTGAGGCCGCCGCCCTCGACGCCCCGGACGTGCGGGAAGGCCAGGCCCTGATCGACTGCGGTGCTGGCGATCGCCTCGCGCTTGAGCGCTTCCTCCGCGAGGCGGGCCGCGCTGTCCACAAAGCCCTCGGACTCGAGGCGCGCGCTCATTTCCGCGATGATCTCGTCGCGTTCGGCGCCGGCCAGCTGCGGGATCATCAACTGCGGCGCGGAAAAGCGCGCGATGCCCACCTGGGCGGGCTCGCTGCGCCGGCGCTGGCTACTGATCCGGCGCGGCGCGGAAGACTGAAAAAACAGGAAGCGCGCGCAGCTCGGGCACGTATAAATCCGCTCCGCCGCATGCACGGCATGAACCTGGCTGACGGGAATGGCCATGCCGCACGCCGAACACACGCCGTTTGCAATAGGCACGATCGCCAGGGCGCCGCGCTTGTGAATTTTGACGAAATGGGAGCGCAGTTCGTCCGGCAGGTCGTTTTCGAGTTGCTGAATCGAGGCATCGAGCGTGCTCAATCGCGCGCCGGGCATAGAGGCTTGCTGCTGGTCGCGAGCGAAGATCAGGTCCTGGAGCTGGATCATGTGATGAATCCAGCGTTGCATCTTGCCCGCCGCGGCAGCCGTTTCGGTTTGCGTCATGGGTCGAAACTCCTTGTATCAGGTGAGAACGGTGTACGGGTTATAGCAGGTAGAGCCGTTCATGCAAGGGGCGGTTTTTTCGATTGCGGGATTGACCCGAACGTGGCGCGTCGTAATTATGGCGCGCTTACGAAGGGACTAGCCATGAACCCCAAACGGGTACTTTCCAAAGAGACGGTGGTTCTCTCATTGAAGGCGACCACAAAGGAAGCGCTTATCGAGGAACTCATCGACGTGCTGGTGCAGTCCGGACGCGTCAAAGACCGCAAGGCTGCGCTCAAGACGGTATTGGAGCGCGAGCGAAAGATGTCCACCGGTCTGCAGAACGGCATCGCGATTCCACACGGCAAGACCGACACCGTCGAAAGCCTTGTCGCCGCGCTGGGCATCAAGAAGGAGGGCATCGATTTCGATTCCCTCGACGGCCAGCCTTCGACCATTTTCCTGATGACCCTCTCGCCCGCCAGCCGCACCGGTCCGCACATCCAGTTTCTCGCCGACATCAGCCGCACGCTGCACGACCCCGCGGTTCGGCAAAAGGTCTTGGACGCGACGTCCGAGAACGAAGTCGTGGAACTGCTCGTGGGAGAGCGGACCGCCCCGTCTGCTCAATAGACGATCCGAACAGACCGGGGGGCAAACCGCTCGACGAAGGAACGCGAGAAACGCCGCAGAGACTGTTCTGTCCGGCCCGCGACCGGAATCTAGAACCGCTGATTCAGCCGGGAAATCGCGAGCGTATCAGAGTGGTGGCCAGACTCGGAATCGAACCGAGGACACCAGCATTTTCAGTGCTGTGCTCTACCAACTGAGCTATCTGGCCCCGAAGGAATCGCCTTTATCGCCGAGTTGCGCAGCGTTGTCAACCCGGTGGAAGGATCACGATTTCCACTTGATCGAGCAGCCCATCGGATTGGTATTCGGGTTCGGAATCGGTCGCCCGGCGACAATCGCATCGAGCGCATCGCGCAAGTCGTGATGTTTCGCGGCGGCGGGCTCTTTCCAGTTATCGTCGATGCGCCCCTCGTAGGCGATCTTGCCGTCCACGACAATGAAGACGTGCGGCGTGCAGACGGCTCCGTAGGCGCGGGCGGTTTGCTGCGTTTCGTCGTACAGATACGGGAAGTTGAACCCGCGGGACGCGGCGCGCTCCTTCATTTTCTCGAAACTATCTTCCGGATACGTGGCGGCATCGTTTGAATTGATCGCGGCAAACGCGATGCCCTTCGGCGAGTAGGCGCGCACAATATCCATGAAGCGGTCTTCGTAGGCCTTCGCATAGGGGCAGTGGTTGCAGGTGAAATTGAGAACGACCGCCTTGCCGACCGACAACTCGCGAAGCGAGAGGGTCTTCCCGTCGATGCCCGGAAGGGCAAATTCCGGCGCGGGCGAGCCGATCGGCAGGGTTTCGGGTCCGCTTTCTGTGATCAAAGCCATGTCGGTTCCTCCGTGGTTGGATGAATACTTTCCCATCGCGCGCGGGCGCGGTCAAGCGCGATGCCGCCGCTTGCACCTTGGCGCAGCGTAGTTTTCATGGCTTAATGATCGCATGCAGCCGAAAGATAAACTTCGCGAAATCGCCATGCGGCAATCGGGCTTCTTCACCGCCGCACAGGCAACCGAAGCGGGTTATCCCGACAGTTTGCATGTCTACCACACGCGCGAAGGGCACTGGCAAAAAGTCTATCGCGGCATCTACCGCCTCGCGGACGCGCCGACGATCGAACATCCGGAGCTGGTGATTTGGTCGCTCTGGTCGCGCGACCGCGAAGGCCTTCCGCAGATCGTCTATTCGCGCGAAACGGCTGAAATGATCTTTGAGCTTCGTCCGTGGACGGCGGGACCGCTCCACGCCAGCGTGCCCCGCTCGTTCCGGAAAAATTGCGCGGTGCCCGAGGGATTGATTTTGCACAAAGAGAACATTCCGGCGGAGCATGTTGTGATGTTTGACGGATTCGCGGCGCTCAAGCCCGCCGCCTCGATCCCAGCAGCATGCCCTGCTTCGGATTATGACCGCGCGATCATGGCGGGTGAGGATTGATTCGTGAAAATCGTCCTCGCGTTCGATTCCTTCAAAGGCAGCTTATCCGCCGAGCACGCCTGCCGGGCCGCCGCGCGCGCGCTGTCCGCTACCGTGCCGACAGCGACCCTCGTCGAAAAGCCGATGGCCGACGGCGGCGAGGGTACGGCCGCAGCAATGCTCGCCGCCTGCGGCGGCAACTGGATCCCGCTGCCCGCGAGCGGCCCAGTGCCCGAGCTGATGGTCGATGCGGGATACGCGCAACTGGCCGACGGGTCCGCGGTGGTGGAAATGGCCGCCGTGAACGGACTCACCCTGCTCCGTCCGGACCGGCGAAATCCGATGATCGCATCGACGCTCGGCACAGGCGAGGTGCTGAAGGCGGCCCTGGAGGGCGGCGCGGAACACATCTATCTGGCCCTTGGCGGAAGCGCGACCGTTGACGGTGGAATCGGCGCGGCGCATGCGCTCGGGTGGCGTTTTCTGGACGAACGCGACCGCGAACTGACGCCCGATGGAGCGGCGCTTCTGCAAATCGCGACGATTCGGCCTCCGGAAAAGGATCTCTGCGCCACGCGCCGCATAACCGTGCTTTGCGATGTCACGAATCCCCTTTGCGGATCGAAGGGCGCTGCCCGAGTCTTCGGCCCGCAGAAGGGCGCAACACCCGACATGGTCGCGGTGCTGGATGCGGGACTCGACAACCTCGCCCGTCGCGTGCGCGAGCAACTGGGCTTCGATATGCTCGCCGTTAAAGGCGGCGGCGCGGCGGGCGGTCTGGCTGCGGGCGCGGCAGCCTTCTTCCACGCCGAAATCCAACCCGGCATCGACACGATTATGCGCCTCACCGGCTTGCCCGGCGCACTGTCAGACGCCGACTGGGTCTTCACCGGCGAGGGTTCATTCGACGCGCAGTCGCTCGACGGAAAGGTCGTATCCGGCGTTGCCCGGGTGGCAGCGGAAATGGGCGCTCGCGTGGCGGTCTTCGCCGGACGGGTCGGGCTCGAACCTGAAATCTACCGCGCCGCAGGCATCCAGTTTGCAATGGCCATCACACCGCCGTCCATTTCTATCGACGAAGCGGCGCGCCAAGCCCCTTCGTTGCTCTATCAAGCCGTCGCTCAATTTTCGAAGGAGAATTTTTAATCGTCGGGAAGGATCACGCCGGTTCTGCTGTTCACGACTTTATTAAGAAATTGCAGGTTGAGGTGAATACGATACGTTCCAACTCAATAGGAGGAATTTTTTATGACGCTTATTCGGTGGGTGTTGGTGGCATTGATCGCTGCGGCGAGCTGGATCATCTCGGCCTCATTAATCTCCAAGCTCTTTGTTCGCGTAAAGCAGGAGCGCGCCATCTCCGTGAAGGGGTACGCGGAGAGGGGGGTGCGGGCGGATGCGGGAACATTCACGGTCACCGTCGGCGCGCGAGGCGAGACGCAGGCCGCCGCATTGGAGTTGCTGAACCAGCGCAGGAACCGAGTCGCGGACGCCTTGCGCTCGCGCGGGTTCGCGTCGAACGAAATTCGCCTCCTGACGCCATCGATCCGAAAGATTCTTCGAAAAGATACTCAAGGCAGGGACACCAATGAGATCGAGTATTTCGACCTGTACCAAAACATCACCGTCGAATCGCCGTCCGTTGAGCGCATCTACGAAGCGGCCCTCGACCTGCCGAACCTGATGAGCGAAGGCGTGGATCTCACCATCAGCGCGCCGGAGTTTCTGATTACCAAACTGGACGAAACAAAACGCGAGCTGCTCGCGCTCGCCACGGAGGACGGCTACCAGCGCGCGCTCGTCATGGCGCGCAACAGCGGCGGGCGCGTCGGCGAGCTCGTGTCCGCGCAACAGGGTGTTTTCCAAATCACGACTCCGCTGTCGACCGAAACGTCAAGCTGGGGCATGTACGACACGAGCACGATCGAGAAAACGGCGAAGGTGGTCGTCACGCTTGAATACGCAATTCTTCCCGGCGCTGCCGCCCCGTGAACCCTCGCATCCTCGTCGCTCACACGACCCACTGCGTGAGAATTGACGCCTCACGCGTAAAAATCCTGGCCGCCTTTTTCCTGGATTGCGCCGAATCGGCCAAGGTTCGACTCGAGTCACTCTCGATCGCCATAGTGGACGACGCCGATATTGCGCCCCTCAACAAAAGATTCATGCGCCACGCCGGACCTACGGATGTCATCAGTTTCCTCCTCGCGCCTCCGCCCGGCGCTGATTTGGAGTCGGGCGAAGTGATCGTCAATGCGGAGCAGGCGCTTCGCGAAGCGCGTCGGCGCCGCGGGAATCCGGCGCGCGAACTGGCGTGGTATCTTGCACATGGCATACATCACCTCGCGGGCGCGGACGATCGCACCCCAGCGCAACGTTCAGCGATGCATCGAATAGAAAAGCGCTGGCTCGCCTCCGCCGCAAAAGCAGGTCTGATTGACCGATTGATGGAAATCCGCGCGTGAAAACGTCGTTTGATCTTCACCGCCTGCTCCGCGACGTGTTCGATCCATCGCCCGATGATGTCGCGCTGGTCATGACCGACCACCCCCGCGCTGGCATGACGGACGATCCGGATTGGGTCGATCGACGCCGCATGGCCGAGGAATGGCGCGACGGGTTTGCCGCGCTTGGCGCGCGCACGCTTCCCCTTCTCCAGTATCCCGCGAGCGCCGGCAATAACGCAGATCTGCCGGAATCGGGCCAACAGGATGGGCGCGACATTTCGATCCGCGACGCGATTGCGAGCGCCACGCTGGTGGTCGCGATGACGCGGTTCTCCGCGACCGCCCCGCTATCGGCGCACGTCAAGGCCCGCGCCGACCTGCGCGTCGCCAGCATGCCCGGCGTGCTGCGCGCCATGGAGCACACCGCGCTGGCGGCCGATTATCGCGAAGTCGCGCGGCGCGCGCGCTTGCTTGCGGAGCGTCTGAATCGAGCCGAGAGCGCGGACGTCGAATTCGATACGGGCCATCGATGTTTCTTCGACCTTCGCTATCGTTCCGGCCACGCCGACGATGGCGACTGCACGCCGAGCAAGGAGGGATTCCGTCTCATCAATCTGCCCAGCGGCGAAGCCTTCATCGTGCCCTACGAAGGCGAGCGCCTGAACGAACCGAGCCGCACGGCGGGTGAGATTCCCGTTGCATGGTCCGGCGAACAGGCCGTCTTGGAAATCCGCGCAAACCGGATCGAGTCCATTCGCGGCGGGGCCTACGCGGAACGGCTGCGCGCGCACTTCGACATCGATCCTGCGCGCCGCAACATCGCGGAGCTCGGCCTGGGCTGCAATGAGGCTGCTGTCGTTCGCGGGAGCGTCCTGGAAGATGAGAAGGTGGGCTTCCACTGGGCCTACGGGCGCAGCGAGCACCTCGGCGGCATTACCGGTCCCGGCGCCTTTCGCGATCCGGCGAATGTCGTCCACCACGACATCGTGTATGCGCCCGGATGTCCGATCACGGCTCGGCGCGTGGAATTGACGTATCCGGACGACAGCCGGGAAACCATTTTGCGCGACGGCCGCTATCTGGTGTTCTGATCGCCGAGCGGCGGCGGGGCCAGGCCGAGCATTTCCTCCACCTCGCGCTGCACGCTTTCAAGTTCGGTCAGTTTGAGTTGAGGATCGGGGATGGTGAAGACTTCGCCCGTTTTTTTGTGCTCATAGATGCGCAGCTTTGTTCCGTCCTCGCGCACCTGCACATCGCGTTCCGCGAGCACGCGCTTCCGTTCGAGCATGAGCGCGAGGATATAAACCGCGTTTCCGCGCGAGAAGTCGTCCTTCGCCAGGTACTGGCGCAACAGCGACTCGGCGGTTTCTTTCTTCAACGGCTCCGGCGCAGGCGGCGGAGGCGCGCGATAGACGGTTCTCCAGAAGCTGATCGCGTCGGAAGGAGGATGCGCGTTCCAACCGGACTGCGAATAATCGCGGCGATCGAATCCTTCCGCAGCTCGCACGAGACAGCACACGATTTCCTGCCCGTCGGTGAACGCCTCGCCCGTGGCCGCGCAGACATGTCCGCGCGCTTTGATGTCCCAGTCTTGTGCCATGCGGTCTATCGATCCCTTCGTCGCCGCCCGCGCGCCGGCGGGCGCGGGGCCCCTCATCAGCCCAGTTTCGCCTTCAACAACTCGCGGACAAGCTGCGGATTGGCCTTGCCGCGGCTCAATCGCATCACCTGTCCGATCAAAAACTCGAACGCGGGCTGTTTGCCCGCCCGATAATCGGCCACCGATTTTGCATGCGACGCGACCACCTGCTCGATAAAATTTTCCAGCGCGCCCGCATCGCTGACCTGCGCCAACCCGCGTTTGGATACGATTTCCCCCGGATCGCCGCCCTCGACCAACATCGTGGCCAACACCTCTTTAGCGGTGGGGCCGTTGATCGTCCGGTTCTCCACGAGCTGAATCAAGGCGGCGAGGCCGGCGGGCGCAACCTTGAGATCCCGGATAGACTCGCCGCTTTCAGATACGCGCGCGAGCAGCTCCGTCATGATCCAATTCGATGCGGCCTTTGCAGGAGCGCCCGCGGCAACGGTCTCCTCGAAATAATCCGCAACCTCCTTATCGGACACGAGCACGCCGGCATCGTATTCCGGCAAGCTGAATGCGGCTACGAATCGCGCACGACGCGCAGCGGGCAGATCCGGCAGCTCCGCCCGCCATGCGGTTATCGTCTCTTCAGACAGCACGATCGGCGGCAAGTCGGGCTCGGGGAAGTACCGGTAATCGTGGGCGTCTTCCTTTCCGCGCATGGATTCCGTGCGCCCGGCGGCGTCGTCCCATCGGCGGGTTTCCTGCACGATGGCCCGGCCGCGCTCCAATTCTCGAATCTGGCGTGGGATCTCCGCTTGCAACGCGCGAAACACGCCGCGGAACGTGTTCATGTTCTTGATTTCAATCTTCGTTCCAAGATTTACGGCATCGGCGCGCCGGACGCTGCAATTGATGTCGCAGCGGATATTGCCCTGTTCGAGGTTGCAGTCGCTGACGCCGCCATATTGCAGCACCTGCTTCAGCGCCTGGAGAAAGGCCAGCGTATCCTCGGGCGCATGCAGATCCGGCTCCGTGACGATCTCCATGAGGGGCGTCCCCGCGCGGTTAAAATCCACTCCGCTGTCCGCGTCGAAATGGATGTTCTTGGCGACATCCTCTTCGAGGTGGATGCGGGTGATGCCCACACGCCGGGATTCGCCATTCACCGAAAAGTCGAGATGTCCGCCGACGCACAGCGGCTGGTCGTATTGTGAAATTTGATAATTTTTGGCCTGGTCCGGGTAGAAATAGTTTTTTCTGTCAAACTTGCTGCGCAAATTGATGTGGGCGTCGATCAACAAACCGGTGCGCACCGTCAGGCGAATGGCCTCTTGATTGATGACCGGCAGCGCGCCGGGATAGCCGAGACACACGGGGCAGACCTGCGTGTTCGGTTCCGCGCCGAACGCATTTGGGCACGCGCAAAACATTTTGGATCGCGTGCGCAACTGCACGTGGACTTCCAGTCCGATGTCGGCGCGCCAGCTCATGCCGCCCCCTCCCCCACGGCCAAGTTCGGGCGGCGCGTATGCCATTCGGTGGATTGCTCATAGGCGTGCGCGACACGAAGAATCGCGGCCTCGCCCAAGGCGGGGCCGATGACCTGCAACCCGATCGGAAGGCCCGCTTTTGTGAAGCCGCACGGCAGGGAAACACCGCAGATGCCGGCGAGGTTCACGGTCACGGTGAAGATATCGCTCAAATACATTTGCAGCGGATCGCCCGTGCGCTCGCCGAATCGAAACGCGGGCGAGGGCGAGGTCGGCGTCAGCAGCGCGTCGCACGAGCGAAAGGCCTCGTCAAAGCCCGCGCGAATCCACCGGCGCACTTTCAGCGCGCGCAAGTAATACGCGTCGTAATAGCCGCTGCTCAACACATAGGTGCCGAGAATGATCCGTCGCTTGACCTCCGGACCGAAGCCGGCGGCGCGCGTGCGTTCGACCATGTCGATCGGGTCCTCGCCGGGCACGCGGCGGCCATAGCGGACGCCGTCGAATCGGGCAAGATTCGCCGACGCCTCGGCAGTCGCCACGATGTAATATGTCGCGATTGCGTATCTGGTCTGCGGCAGCGATATCGGGACAATTTCCGCGCCGAGCGCCTTGCACTGCTCCACAGCGGCGCGCACGGCGGTTTCGACCTCCGGGTCCATGCCGTCGATAAAATACTCGGCGGGCAGGCCGAGCCGCATGCCGGTCAACTCGCGCCCCAACCCGCTCGCCAGCGAGGTCGGCGGCAGATCAAGGGAGGTCGAATCGCGGGGATCGCGCCCGGAGATGACATCATGCAGCAGCGCGGCGTCGCGCACATCCTTGGTGAGCGGCCCGATCTGGTCGAGCGAGGACGCATAGGCCACCAAGCCATATCGGGAAACGCGCCCATAGGTCGGCTTCAATCCGACGCACCCGCAGAGCGCGGCCGGTTGGCGAATGGATCCTCCGGTATCCGTGCCGAGGGCGGCGGGGCAGAGATCCGCGGCGACGGCTGCCGCTGATCCGCCGCTGGAGCCGCCGGGCACGCGCTCCAAATCCCATGGGTTGCGCGTGAGCTGGCGCGACGAGTTTTCCGTGCTGGAGCCCATCGCGAATTCGTCCATGTTCAGGATGCCCAACGGAATCGCGCCGGCCGCGCGCAAACGCTCAACCGCTGTGGCATCGAAGGGAGCGCGATAGCCCTCCAAAATCCGCGAGCCGCACGTGCACGGCCATCCACTGACATTGAGCACGTCTTTGATGCCGACGGGCACTCCCAGCAATGGGGCGCGTTCTCCCCGCGAGCGCCGTTCATCGGCCGCGCGCGCTTGGGCGCGCGCGCCATCCGCATCAACGGTCAAATATGCGCCGATCGCGCGGTCCAACCGATCAATCCGATCGAGGTACGCATCGGTCAGTTCGAGGGAGGAAATGGCGCCCTCGCGCACGCGTCGCGCGCTCTCCGCCAAGGTCCATGTGGTCGGCTCGCTCATCGGCTATTCGATGATGCGGGGAACAATGAACAAGCCCAAACGCCGCTCCGGCGCATTGGCCATCACAGCGGCATGATCGAGGCCGGGCGCACTAACGTCCGCGCGCATGACATTCTGCGTTTCGAGCGCCTGCGTCATCGGCTCGATGCCGGAGACATCGACCTCGTTCAAGGTCTCGACATACGCGAGTATGTCCTCCAACTGCGCCTGCAGTCGCGCGCATTCGTCCTCGCCAAGTTTCAATCGCGCAAGACGCGCGACGTAGGCGACATCGAACGGGGACTGTCGTTCCGTCTCGCTCATTCGCCCCCTACAACTCGATCGCAAAAAAGCAGTGCGCATCAATGTCTGTCGCCACCTTGCGCACGGTTTCCGGCCGGACGGCCTGATTGACCTTGAGGATCGCGATCGACTCCTCGCCTTTCACATCATGCGGATTGCGCACATCGTCGATGTTCACCCCGGCGGCCGCGAGCGCGGCGCCGATCTGTCCGAGCACGCCGGGACGATCCTTGTACGTGAAGACCACTGTGTGCCCGCGCGGGACAAAGTACAGATTATGGAACTCATTGATCCGCGAGACCATGATCGTGTTCTCGGTCACCGTGCCGCGGATGCTGATGGTGCGCAGCTTGTCGTGCGCAGCGCCGCCGGTCAGATCCAGCGTAATCGAATTCTCGAACCCCTTGCGCGTGTCCGTTTCGCGGTCGTTGTAATCGATGCCCATGTCGGCGAGATACTTTCGGGCGGCCGCGGCGCCCATCGATCGATCGAACGATTCGTCGATCGCGGCCACCACCGGCGAGAGCAGCCATTCCGCAAACGGTTTGAGCGTGCCGTAGAAGCTGGTTTCGATAAGCTTGAGTTGCGCATCCGATCCCAAAAACGCGCGCGCGAACTTCGCGAGGGTATGCGCGAGTTCGACGTACATGCGGTCCAGACCCGGCGGGATGTCGCGGTTCACGATGAAGGGGGACATGCCCTTCTCGTCGAACTCGATCAACTCCTGCGCGGCCAATGCGGCGGCTTTCGTGTTGGCTTCTTTGGTGCTGGCGCCCAGATGCGGCAGCATGATGTCGGCGATGTCGGCGACCGACTTTGGGCCTTCGGCATCCTTCGGATAGACGTCGTTCAGGAAACGAATGCCGCGCTCGGCCTTTATTTTCCTGAGATCCTCCTCGTTGACCACGCCCGCGCGCGCGCAATTAATCAGCGTCGCGCCTTTTTTCATGCGGCCGAGCAGACTCGCATTGACGAGTCCACGTGTTTCGTTGTTTTCCGGGATATGCAGCGTGACATAATCCGCGCGTTCGAAGAGGGTCGGAAGATCCACCAGTTCGACGCCGAGTTGCTCGGCGCGGTCGCTGGAGATCACGGGATCGTATCCGATCAGGACGCACTCGAACCCCTCCAGCCGCTTCGCAACCAGCTGGCCGATCGCGCCGAGGCCGACGATGCCGACGGTCTTGCCGCTGATTTCGCGCCCCATAAACGCCTTCTTCTCCCATTGACCGGCTCGGCAGGAGGCGTCCGCCTTGATGATGTGGCGCGCGTCGGCGAGCATGAGGGCAATGACTTCCTCGGCGACCGCATTCGCGTTCGCGCCGGGCGTGGTCATGACGTCGATGTTCTTCTTGCGCGCGTACGTCGAGTCGATGGTGTCGTAACCCGAACCTGCGCGAACGATCACGCGGAGCGCGGGTAGCGCATCGATGATATCCTTCGTGATCTTTTCGCTACGGACGATGAGCGCATAGGTGTCCGGATGGCGGCGAATCAAGCCGGGCAGATCGGAGGTCTCCTCGACCACCACAACGTAGCGTCCGGTCGCATCGAGGATTTCCTTCACAATGGGGTTGAGTTTTGTCGGGATGAGTACCTTTTTCATGGCGCCTTTCGTCGAAAAGAATGAGCGGCGACCGTAGCCCCGTTTGCGCCTCGAATCAAGCCCCGGCAGGATCAAATCGCTTTCGGAGCGAGGGCGGCGATAGCGGTATGGGCATGGGCGTGGCAGATGGCGATCGCGAGGGCGTCGGCCGAGTCTTCTTGCGGCGTTTCCTTCAGCCCCAGCAGGCGGATCACCATGCGTGCGACCTGCTCCTTGTCGGCCTCGCCGTGTCCCACCAAGGCCTGCTTCACGCGCCGGGGGGAGTATTCATACACGGGCAGCCCCGCGCGCGCACACGCGGCGATCACGACGCCGCGAGCCTCCCCAAGCGTGACGGCAGTCTTGACGTTCCGGCAGTAAAAGATCCCCTCCACCGCGGCGGCAGCCGGCGCATATTGCGCAATGAGCCGCGCCAGGCCGTCGTCCAACCCTGCCAGACAGGCGGATCGCGCTGTTGATGCGGGGAACGAGAGGGTCATCGCCTCCACCAGCCGAATGGCGGCGCCGGCGGTTTCGATAATGCCTACGCCGGTCGAGCGAAGAGAGGTATCTATGCCCACGATGCGCACAGCGGCGCGTCCCCCCACGCCCTACTCCTGCGCCTTTGCCATCACATCGTCTGCGATGTCGGCATTGGCATATACATTTTGCACATCGTCCAGCTCCTCGAGCGCCTCGATGAACGCCAGCAACTGTTTCGCCTTTTCCGGATCGGCCACCGGCAGGGTGGTGTCCGGAATCATCGAAATCTCGCTGGTCTCCGGCTTGAGACCCGCCGCGGAAAGCGCCTCGCTGACCGCGCCGTACTGCGCCGGTTCGCAGGTCACTTCGAACAGATCGCCGTCGCGCTGCACGTCTTCGGCGCCCGCGTCCAGCGCGATCTCCAACAAACGGTCTTCTTCCACCGATGCCGCCGGCACGGTGAAATAGCCGCGCCGCTTGAAGTTGCGCATCACGGCGCCGGCCCCGGCGAGGTTGCCGCCATGCTTCGTGAACGCATGGCGCACTTCGGAAGCCGTACGATTGCGATTGTCGGAGAGCGTTTGCACCACGATCGAGACGCCGCCGGGTCCATAGCCCTCATAGACAATCTCCTCGAGCACCTGACCTTCCAGCTCGCCGGTGCCCCGCTTGATGGCGCGCTCGATATTATCGGCGGGCATATTCACGCCGCGCGCCTTCTGAATTAACGCGCGCAGCGTGATGTTCGCGGACGGATCGCCGCCGCCGCTGCGCGCGGCGACCATGATTTCTTTCGCGATCTTGCTGAAGACCTTCCCTTTGACGGCGTCAGCGGCGGCCTTCTTGTGCTTGATGTTCGCCCATTTACTGTGTCCAGCCATGTGAGAATCGGGGTTGGGGGTTGGATTCGTTATTCGTCGGATTCGGCCTGCTTGTTCTTCTGCGCCTCGGCAATCACTTTTTGCGCAACGTGGTTCGGAACGGTGTCGTACCGCGCAAACGCCGCCTCGAAACTGCCCTGACCATGCGTGATACTGCGCAGTTCCGACGAGTATTTGAATAATTCAGCCTGTGGGATTTCGGCTTCGATCACTTGCAACCCGGCGTTCGCCTCGATGTTCAAGATGCGGCCGCGCTTGTGATTCAAGTCACCGGTGACGTCGCCCATATATTTGTCCGGCACCGTGATGCGAACCCTCATGATGGGTTCGAGCAGTACGGGGCGCGCGTTCTGCATCCCGTTGGTGAACGCGCGCGCGGCGGCGATCTTGAAGGCGATCTCCGATGAATCCACTTCGTGATGCGATCCGTCGTAGATGGTGACCTTCGTCTGCACTACAGGCGCGCCGGCGAGGATGCCGCGCGACATGCCTTCCAGCAGGCCCTTCTGAATCGCGGGCAAAAAATTGCGCGGCACATTCGTGCCGACCAGCGCATCCTCGAACCAGTCATCGTCGCCCGGAGGCAGCGGCGAAAGCCGGATATAGACCTCCCCGTACTGGCCGCGACCGCCGGATTGCTTCTTGTGCTTGTAATGGCCTTCCGCGCGCGCGGTGATGGTTTCCTTGTAGGGCACCTTCGGGGTCGAGAGCACGACGTCGACATTGCTGCGCTTCTTCATACGCCCGACGGCAATGTCGAGGTGGATGTCCCCCATTCCACTCAAGATCAATTCCTTGGTTTCCGTGTTGCGCTCGACCTTCAGCGTGGGATCCTCCTCCGCCACACGCTGAAGGCCGACGCCGATTTTGTCGTCGTCTCCCGCGCTTTTCGGCGCTACCGCGACGGACATGACCGGCTGGGGATAGTCGATCGGTGCGAAACGAATCGAATGGCCGGGCGCGCACAGCGAATCACCGTTCTGGGTGATTTTCAGCTTCGGCAACGCGACAATATCGCCGGCATGCGCCTCGGTGACGGATATATCCTTCCGCCCGTTGACCACGTGCACAAAACCAATGCGCTCCTTCTGACCCTTGTTCACATTGAAAATTTCGGAGTCGGCGCGAAGCGTGCCGCCATAGATGCGGAGGAACGAAAGTTGCCCGACATACGCATCGTTGACCGATCGCCACACCTGCGCCGCAAGCGGGGCCTCGGGCGACGGATCGACCGGCCGTCCTTCCGCATCCGCAATCGCGCGCTCCATCGGCGACGGAAAGAGATGATACAGCTCTTCGAGCAACTCCGATATACCGATTCCCTGCAGCGGCTCGGCTTCGAAAACCGGCACGAGATGCCCGCGCCGCACGGCAACGCGCAATCCGCCGACGAGTTCGTCGTGCGAGAGATGTTCCCCGCCGAGATACTTTTCGAGCAGCGCGTCATCCTCCTCCGCCGCGTCCTCCTCCAACACGTTCATCGCCTGCTCGGCTTCTCCGGCCAGTTCGTCGGGAATCTGCCCCTCGATGATATCGATGATCCGACTGCGATCATGCGTGGGAATTTCGATCGGCACGCATTTCCTGCCCCACACTTCCTGGATGCGCGCAAGCATGCCGTCGAAGTCGGCGTTCTCCTTGTCCAGTCCGGTGATCACGATACCGCGCGGCAGTTTGAGCTCTTCAAGGCGACGCCAGGCGCGGAACGTGCCGACCTGGATTCCGGAAGCAGCGTCAATCACCAGCAGGGCCGCATCCGCGACGGACGTGGCTGCCGTCAACTGTCCGGTGAAATCGGCATAGCCGGGTGTGTCGATAAAGACAAAGTTGACCGGCTTTCCGTCGCGCGCCTCATAGCGGACCGTGAACGGCTTGGCCCAGATAGTGATCTTGCGCTCCTTCTCCTCGTCGTTCCAATCCGCCGCGCTCGTTCCCGCGGCGGGCGAGCCGAGCCGGTCGCTCGCGCCCAGCTTGAACAGCAATGCATCGAGCAAGGTGGTCTTTCCGCTTCCAGTATGACCGACGATCGCGATGTTTCGGGTCTGGGCGACGGGCAAGTCTTTCATATTGTGCAAGCTCCAGCATACGTTGGTCGACACGCGTTAAGCGCGAGCCAGGAAGAGGTTGATACCGCAGCTCGAGCGGGCGGGCAACGATAAATGCATTATCGCGCGTCGGCGGCCAAGTCGCGAAGTTGCGTCCGGAGGTCGTCCATGTCCACGGCGCCGGGCAGTTGCTTGCGAACGGCCCCCCGCCCGTCCACCAACACATAGGTCGGCAACGCGCGCGCGCCGCCCAGCGCGGCCAGCGCCGCGGGTGTCGCACGCGCGATCGGAAATATCGCATTCAATCCGTCCGCCACGCGGGCCGCATCCTCATTGGGATCGAGCGCCGTCAGCAAGCCGACAACCGCCAACCCGCTCGCCTGCGATTCCTCATACACGGCATTCACCTGCCGAACCGCGCGCAGGAGGTCATGCGTGCCCGCGCCGAGCACCGCCACCAGCAATGGGCGCCCCTTGTAGGACTCGACGCTGAACACGCCCTCCGCGCCGGACAGGAAACGAGCCGGCGCGGCATCGACAGACGCCGCCGCGCGATCCGAGATCGCCGAGTCCGCCGGTTTTGCGCGCTCGCCGGACGGCTTGATTTCACAGCCTGCAGCGGCCACGCTGAGCACGACAACCGCCGGCAATCCGAGGCCGCGCAGTAACCCGCTATCGAGCTTGTTATTTATCCCCCACATGGATTACCTTTCTCATTAATCAATTTCGACTGAGTGTCCTTTATGAGCAAGAACAAAACATGGTCTCCGCCCGGCTGGCCCTGGGAGCTGGATCTGCTGGCGTTGATCTTTGTGGTCATCGCGCTGGTGGTCCCCTACGTGTATTTCGGCGGAGCGGCGAGCGACGACGTCACGCGCGCACTTCGCGAACAGCAGCATGTGCTGTGGGCCATCGGCATCGTGGTGCTTTTCGTGATGCATCTGGCGGTCGGCGGCGCGACGCTGGAATTGATCTCGACGCCCTTCCTGCACTTGATCTCGCCGGTGGTCTTCGCGCTCATCGCCTACTATCGTTCGCACACCGTTTTCACGCAGGCGCAAATCGAAAGCCGAATCGACGGCAGTCCGCTTCAGTACATCGCGGTGGCGGCCGGCTCGCTGATCCTCTCGCTACTCGTCGCGCGGTTCCGCAAATCCCGCTTCCTCTTTCGGTTTCGCAATGTTCAGTGGGACATTATCCAGAAAGCGCCGTACGACAACACGTACTGGAATCTCATCACAGAGTTTCAACCGCTCGTCTATCCGCCGCGCGCGTACCGCGCCTGCAGCGAGGGCATCCTGATCGAGGGTTGGTTCTACGTAATGGCGGTGCCGTTCGAAATGTTCCAGAGCCTGACCGCCGCCGCCGGTTTGCGTCATGCGACGAACGGTCGCTACCTGGCGTCGACCACGCGCAACATGATCCGCATCGAGCTGTTGGATAATTCGGAGCCGCTCTACATTTCACCCGCAAATCGGCAGGAGTTTCTCTCCTATTGCGCCAGCCATTTCGGTCGCTTGCGCCCGCTTGCGGGGCATTCCGCGAGAGGCACGCACGCGGGAACTCAGCAAAGCAGCCAAACCGCGCACGGCACCGCAAAGGGCACCTTTTACGGGCGTCGCACGGAGCACGGCACGAGGGCTCCGTGATTGCCTGAACCCCGGATCACGCCGACCGCCTTCGATCCCGCCGCACGCCACGCCGCCGAGCGCCTCGCCGAGGCCGGATTCCTCGCCTATTTCGCGGGCGGCTGCGTGCGCGATGCGCTGCTCGGCCGAACGTGCAAGGACACCGACATCGCGACAAACGCGAGCCCCGACCAGGTCGCGGCGCTGTTTCCCGGCGCGCGGTTCATCGGCAAATCGTTCGGGGTCACGCTCGTGCCCGTCGGAGAGCGGCATTTCGAAGTCGCAACCTTCCGCCGCGACATCGGCAGCGCGGACGGACGCCGCCCGGATGCGGTGGAATTCGCCCAACCGGAGGAGGACGCCAAACGGCGAGACTTCACCATCAACGGATTATTTTTCGATCCAGTGTCCGGTGCGGTGGTCGATTATGTCGGCGGCATTACCGACCTCCGCGCCGGGCGCATACGCGCGATCGGCGATCCGCGCGCCCGCTTCCGCGAAGATCATCTCCGCATGTTGCGCGCGGTGCGCTTCGCAGGGACGCTGCTATTCGATATCGATCCGGAAACCGCGGACGCCATTCGTTCGGACGCCGAGGCGATTCTGCGCATCAGCGCCGAACGCATCCTGCAGGAACTCACGCGCACCTTCACCGAGTCCCCGCGGCCCGGACGCGCGCTGATGCTGCTGCGCGAAACCGGACTGCTGCGCTATGTCCTGCCCGAGGTGGACGCGATGGCCGGCGTCGCCCAGCCGCCGCAGTTCCATCCGGAGGGCGATGTCTTTGTCCACACGGCGCTCGCGCTTGACCGGATGGAAGCGCCGGACCCCGCGCTCGCCTGGTCCGTCCTACTCCATGACGTGGGAAAACCGCCGACGTATTCGGTCGATGCAAACGGACATATTCGCTTCCAGAATCACGCGGCAGTCGGCGCCGAATTGGCTGAGGCGATCCTCCGCCGACTCCGCGCTTCAAACGAGTTGCGCGAGGCGGTCGTCCATGCCGTCCGCCACCACATGCGATTCGTGGACTGGCCGCGCATGAAGAGCGCCACGCGGCGCCGGCTGGCGGCGCACCCGCTCTTTCCGATGGAGCTCGCCTTGCACAAGGCCGACTGCCTTGCGAGCCACGGCATGCTTGACACGCACGCGTCGGCGCAGGAAGAGCTCGCGCGTTTTCGCGCGGAACCCAGGTTGCCGGACCCGTGGATCAACGGACGCGAGATCATGGCCATGGGCGTGCCGGAAGGACCGCTGGTCGGCGTGTGGCGCCGCGCCGCGTTCGACGCGCAACTGGAAGGCCGCTTCGCCGATCGCGATGCGCTCGCTACGTGGCTGCGGGATGAGATTCAACGCGGCGCGCAGCCGCCGGCGGCTGCTGATGCACCCACACTGCCGCGCCGAGCCCCATCACCAGATTCATCAGCATGAATATCTCGGCATCGCCGAAGTTATATTCGACGAGGCCGTTGGCATGCAGCGCAACAAAGGCCCCCAGCAACCCCAGGGCCGGCCCCCGCATGTTCGACGACGTGCGATACGCCGCGCGATACGCGCGCAGCATCAAGACGCCCGCGCCGCCCATCAAGATCAGCCAGCTCGCAAGCCCCGGCCACCCTGTTTCGAGCCGCAGGTGAAGCAGATTGTTGTGCAGATGATTCAGCTTGTCCTGCACCGGCGCCCCGCGATCCAGCAGATCCCGATGCACGACCGATCGCCATCCCATGCCCAGCGGATATTCGCGATACAACGCAGGCGCGACAATCCGCCAGAGCGCCATCCGCCCCCCGCTCTTCACCTGTATCTCCTCGCGCACTTGCGCTACGCGCGCCTGAACGGCCGGCACTTGCGCGCTCACCGCGAGCACCGCGAGCAGACCCACCAGCAACCGCCAGCGCCGGTTAGCCAGCGCCATCAACAGCAGCGTAGCGATCAACGCCGCCCATGCCCCGCGCTTGAAGTGCATCAGCATAGCGGCGCCGCACGCGGAGAGGGCGAACAGCAATGCGCCGCGATGAAAACCAGGCGTATTAAACATGCGCAAGGCCACCGCGATGCAAATGGCGGCCGCGTAAAACTGCGGATCGCGCATATTGCCGAACTGGTACACCGTCGGAGCCCGCAACGATTCCGCCGCCTCCCCCGCGACCACGGCCGCAGCATAAGCCCGCTCGGCAAGCGCATATCGAATGGGAATTCGAACCAAATCATAGAGCGCCTTCCCAGTGGATCCGATCAGGAACAGAGCCAACAGTCGCGGCAGAAGCCCTGCCGAAGCAAAGCGCGGCGACGACCCGGCTATCAGCGGACCGACCAAGGCCACTGCCATCAGCAACAACCGATCCGACTTTTGCAGCGCTCGTTGAGGCCAGACCCCCACCAGCACGCTTAACAGCACGGCAGCCGCAAATATTAGGATCAGCGGCGCAAGTGGAGAACGATCCGCCCCGCGAAATCCGCCCGCGGCGCACGCCACAATCGATACAGCCGCAATCAGATAAGCCCACACTTGCCCGGCAGCGATGGAGACCGGCAACAAGGCCGCATGTATGAGAAACAGCGCTTCAAGGATTCGGCCGGTCCGCGTGGGCGCGTGCAGTATGGAGTTCACGGATATTCCTTAAAGCGGTCCGGGTCGAGCGGCGAGTGCTTCCGAATAAACTCGACAACCGCGCTCCGCGTGTCGATATCGAGAATCCGCAGCCGCGAGGTCGGTCGCTCCGCGATCTCCCTCAGGCGCAGATACCGCCGCCCGCCCGAGGCGACCACATAGGAGTTCACGGCCACGTTCAAGCGGGTTTTGGGGTGCGGGATGGAGCCGTCCGCCAACATCAAGCGGTCGGCGTGAAGTCGTCCGTCGCGTCCAGTCGTCCACTGGTAGTTCGCTCCATACAGCCCCATGAATGAGGTGGTCCGCCGATACTGGGCATTCTCGTTGAGCATCTCGAGCAATTCCGCAGGGGTGACCTGCAAGACGGCAACGCGGTTTTCATACGGTACGATCCGCCACACGTCCGCCATCCGAATGTCCCCGGCATGCAGATCCTGTTCGCTCAAGATGCCGTGCATAACAAGGTCGGCTCCTGACGCCTCGGCAATCGCGCGCGCGATTAATTGCTGGATCGGCGAGCGTCCGTATTCGTCGCCCTGGCATCGGATCGGCGACACCGCCACCCCGATGCGTTGCGCGAGATAGGATTCCGCGCGACGCAAATCCGCCGCGAGAAAGGATTCCAATTCCGGATCGCGCGGCACGGATTCGTCCGCCTCGTGGAGACGGGCGGATTTGCGCACCACTCGGCGCGCGACGGTGTCGTAAGTCAGATCCACCTGTCCGAGCCAGATCCCGTGATAGCCGGCCTGCGAATACAGGATGCGTCCGTCGATCCACGCCTCGGCGATGGGCTGATGCGAATGGCCCCCGATAATGACGTCGAACTCCGGAAAGGCTTTGGAAATCGCGTTGATCTCGTTGGCGTAATCATCGCCCTGCCGCTTGTATCCCTGGTGCGTCGCGAGAATCAGGATATCGGGTTCTTCCGCTCGCACCCGCGGCATGATGCGCTGAAGCGCGGGCACGGAGCGCTCGAAGAGGCAGTCGCCCAGCAGATCCGGCGTGGACCAGGCCGGCACGCCGGGCGTGATCAGTCCGACAATCGCGATGCGAACGCCGTCCACCTCCCGCAGGATATACGGCTGCATCTTCGGAAACGGATGCGGGAGTTTCGGACGCGCGCTGATGTTGGCCGCGACCATCGGCACGGTCGCCATGTCGTGTAACCGCGACATGGAGGGAATTCCCCAATCGAATTCGTGATTGCCGATGATCCAAGCATCGTAACCCAACCATGCCAGCGCGCGCATCATGATGCGGCCGTCCGTCAGGAAACTCTCGGGCGCGCCCTGATACAAATCTCCGCAATCGACCAGCAGCGCTTTCGGGTGTGCCGCGCGCGCCCGGCGGATCAAGGTCGCGCAGCGCAAGAGGCCGCCCACGTTTTGACGCCCCTCGTAATCGGTGGTCGGGAGGATGTGACCGTGCAGGTCGGTCGTGTGCAGAATCGTGATCTCCACAGGCCGCGCCCACGCGGATTGAGGCGCGCACCCGAGCAGGAGAACCAGCAGAAGCGCACGAAGGAACCCGCGCCAAATCCATGCTGCCGCGCGGATCGACGTCGCGTCACGCGATCTTGAGCTGGTCTTCGGGAAGGCCGAGGGCATGGCGCTGGCCGGTCACGAGGTTTTTCGTAACGCGGAACTCCTTGAGGGTTCCCTTCATCGGCGCATCGTACATCACGTCCAACATGATATGCTCGAGTATCGCCCGCAAGCCGCGCGCTCCCGTGCGCTTTTGCCGGGCAATGCGCGCCAACTCGCGCAACGCGGAGTCGGTGAAACTCAACTCGACGCCATCCATGGCGAGCAATTTCGCGTACTGCTTCGTCATCGCATTGCGCGGTTCCGTCAACACGCGGACCAACTCGTCTTCGGAAAGTTCATGCAGCATGGCCACCACGGGAAGCCGCCCGATAAACTCCGGAATCAGACCGAATTCGACCAGGTCCTCCGGCTCTACGCGCGCTCGGGCATCCGAAGCGCCGGGCGTCACGCCGAATCCGAGCGCGCCGCGCCCGAGCCGGCGCTTCATGATCGCTTCCAGCCCGATAAACGCGCCGCCGCAAATGAAGAGGATATTCTGCGTGTTGAGCTTGATGTACTCCTGTTGCGGATGTTTGCGGCCGCCCTGCGGCGGGATGTTCGCGACGGTTCCTTCCAATATCTTCAACAGAGCCTGCTGCACGCCCTCGCCCGAAACATCGCGCGTGATCGAGGGGTTGGCGCCGCCCTTCTTCGATATCTTGTCGATTTCATCGATATAGACGATGCCGGTTTCCGCGCGGGCCACATTGTAGTCGGCGGATTGAACAAGCCGCAGGAGAATGTTCTCCACATCCTCCCCGACATACCCCGCCTCGGTCAGCGTGGTGGCATCAGACATGCTGAACGGAACATCGAGGATGCGCGCAAGGGTGCGCGCGAGCAGCGTCTTCCCGCAACCGGTCGGACCGATAAGCAGAATGTTGCTCTTCTCAAGCTCCACATCGGCATGCTTGTCCGGCACTGCGCCGGCATGGAGCGCGCCGAGCCGCTTGTAGTGGTTGTGCACGGCAACGGATAGCACGCGCTTGGCAGTATCCTGTCCGATCACGTGCTCGTCGAGGGCCGCCTTGATCTCGTGGGGCTTCGGTACCGTCAACCCGCTTGCGCGCGGTTTTTCGGGACGGCCCGACTCGCGCACGATCAGCGAATTGCAGAGCGCAATACACTGGTTGCAGATGTGCACTCCCGGCCCTGCAATGAGCCGCTCGACCTCGCCCTGCGGCTTGCCGCAGAAGGAGCACTTCGGAGTATCGGCGCGCGGGGGCATCGGCTAGCGGGCCTTTCCTGCAATCTTGCGGTTGGGCGTCACGTCGTCCACCAACCCATAGGCGCGGGCCTCCTCGGCGGACATGAAGAAATCGCGATCCGTGTCGCGCGCAATCTCCTCGATTGTCTTGCCTGCGTGCGCGGCGAGGATCTCGTTCAGCCGATCCCGCAGGCGGAGGATTTCTTTCGCCTGGATGCTGATGTCTGCCGCCTGACCCTGGGCCCCGCCCCACGGCTGGTGAATCATGATGCGCGCGTTCGGGAGGGCGTGCCGCTTGCCCGACGCGCCGGCGGCCAACAGCACCGCGCCCATGCTCGCGGCCTGGCCGACGCAGTAGGTCACGACATCGCACTTCAGGTACTGCATCGTGTCATAAATCGCAAGGCCCGCGGTCACCGAGCCGCCGGGCGAGTTGATGTAGAGGTTGATGTCCTTCTCCGCATCCTCGCCCTGAAGAAACAACATCTGGGCGATGACGAGATTGGCCACGTCGTCATTGATGCCCGTTCCGAGGAAAATGATGCGCTCCTTCAGCAGGCGGGAATAGATATCGAACGCGCGCTCGCCGCGCCCGGTCTGCTCGATGACCATCGGAACGAGGACTTGGGCAACTTCGGAATTCATGCGGCAGCTCCGGTCGGGGTGATCGTGGCCCACTCCAAGAGTCGGGCCAACACTTTGCTTGTCAAGACGTCGTCGCGCACCTGACCCAACGCCTCGCGCTTCGCCAAATCCGCGCGCAGGCGGTCGGCGGGAACACCCCACCCCGCGGCGAGCGCGCGAATGCGCGCCTCGACCTCCTGCTCCTCGACGGTTATCTGCTCTTCCGCGGCGATGCGGCGCAGAATGTAGCGCAATTTCACTTTTTCCGAAGCCGAGCGGGTGGCGCTTTCGAACAACTCCTCTTTGTGCGACTCGATTTCCTCGGCGCTGACGCCGCGCTGCTGGTTTTGGCGCACGAGTTCGTAGACGGTCTGCTGGGTCTCTTCCTGCAGGATCGATTCGGGGACTTCCAACAGGGTTTTTTCCAACAAGTGCCGCACAATTTCGTCCTGTAGGCGGCGTGTCTCGTTGCGTTCCTTAAGTTCGATCAGGTCGTCGCGCACGCGCGCGCGAAACGCCTCAAGCGAATCCACGCCGACGCCCTTGAAGAAGTCGGTGTCGAGTTCCGCCAGCTTGATTTCGCGAAGGGCCTTTACGGTCACAAAATAGGTCGCCATTTTTCCCGCAAGAGAGGACTCAACGAAATCCTCCGGAAAGTGGACGGCGATTTCGCGGCGCGTGCCGACCTCCGCACCGACGAGCCCCTGGGCGAAACCGGGTAAAAACTGGTTTTCTTCGTCCGCCATCATCCAGAAATCGCGGCCGCGTCCGACCCCCTGTGCGTTGAGCACCGTCTCCTCCACGGGCCGCCCCTCGATGAATCCCTCAAAATCGATCTGCACGAGATCGCCGATCTGGACCGCGCGGCCGGCGACATCCTCGTAGCGGGCATTCTTTTCCCGAATCTTCGTCAGCACTTCGTCTATATCCTTATCCTCGACCGCCGGCGCGTTGCGCTGGAGCGGAATGCCCTTGTATTCCGGCAACGCGAAATCAGGCGCGACATCGACCACGACGGTGAAAGCGAACGGCTGCGCCTCGTCCAGCGTCTGCTCCTTGACCTCCAAAACGGCGACCGTGGCCAGCTTTTCCTGCTTCACCGCGGCTTGATACGCCTCGGGGATCAGTCGCTCCTTCACGTCGCCCGCAATGTCCTTCTGATAGCGACGGCGCACGATATCTTTGGGGGCGCGGCCTGGGCGAAATCCAGGAATGCGGACGTGCGCGGCATAGGCGTTGGCGACCTCGTCAAAAACGGCGCGAACCTTCTCTGCCGGCACTTCGATATGGACTTCCCGGCGGCACGGACCGGGCGCTTCGACACGAATATTCATGCACAACTCCAATCGGACGAAAGCGGGTGACGATACCCCCGCCTCGGTCCACCGTCAACACACACGAGCATGCCGCATCAGGGCGTCAAGGAGCGGAAACGCCCGCCTAGCGACGAGGGACGAACTCGCCATACCCGTAGGGAACGGCGAGCCCATGCCGAGCGGCCATTTCGCGGATTCTCTGCACAAGGGCATCGTCGCCGGTCCGCGTGTGTTCGCTGATCAAATGATAAATCCGGTGCCACGCCCACCGCGTGCGCACATCGGCGCCGCCCTCGCGCGCCGCAGCAAGATTCAACGGAAACACCATGTCGCGCAGCTCCGCGCCGCTCCGTCCGACGACCTGGAATGCGATCTCCGCGTCCGGCGTTTCCGTCCGGCCGTAGATCAACAGCGGGCGATCCAGGAACAGCGGGGTCAGCGCGCGGGGATAAATCTCCGCCTGCTCGATCCCGCTGAACCGATACCGCAGATCGGACAGTACCGGCCGCTGCGTCTCGCGCGCCCAACGTTCCATCGCGCCCACCAGGAGGGAATCGTCGTGTACGATCAGTGAATCCCCCCGATTGCGGTAACTCAAGAGATCGAGCAGGAAGCGATTGGCGCGGCGGCCGGCGCCGACGGCAAACAAGGCCGTGCGTCCTTCATTCTTTTCCGTGAAGCGTTCGATGATCTCCGAACTCATCGTCATGCCGACGGTTGGGCGGCCATCCGTGATAAGGACGATCAGAAATGGGCGGTCCGGATCGCGCGGCAGCGCAGAAGCGGCATTCAGCGAGGCGAAAATATCTGTGTTGCCCACCGCGCGCATGGCATTGATAAACGCAGTCGCCTGCCGGCGATTCGCCTCGTTCATCGGCTGCCAGGGTTCCGCGAAACAGCGATCGACGGTGTGGCTGAATCCGATGATCTGAAACCGGTCGTCCGGCCCGATCATATCCAGCCAGCGCCGAAGCCCTCGCTTGGCCTCCGCCAGTTTGGCGGGCGTCATGCTCTCCGAGCAATCCTGCATCAGCAGGATGTCCTTGGGTACGACCGGCAGCGTCTGTTCCGCACGACGCCGAATTTCGATGCGGAAATACAGCGCGCCCCCCTCGTCCTCCGCGCGATAGGCCGCCACATCGAGGGCCAGGTGCTCCTCAACAGGCGCCATCGACTCGGCCTCCACATCCGTCGACTCCGAGAGCGCGACCGCGGAAGACATCAGCGCGGACGTCGGTTCCAACGCGCCGAGCATCGAGGCGCCCCACCCCTCCGGCCACGCCACCTCGCGCGCGAGCGATTCGATACCGGCCTCGCCCGTACCGTCCAGCAACGCGGCGAGATCGGCGGCCGGCTCAACCGGCAGCGTGACATCGGGAACGCGCACCGTCCGCTCGATGGCCTCGGTGAAGCGGCGCGGCAATGCGCTAATGCGCTCGTCGATGGTCGCCTCGCTGATCTGCAGGATTTCCTCGCGCGGATCCCAGAGCGGACGCGGTTCATCGCGGGGCGGTTCCAGCAGCGCCTGGTTCTCGCCCTGCACCGCGCCTGACCCGATTTCCGGCGCGGGCGGCGCAGGCAGTTGGAATAGATCGGCGAGCGCGCCCGCGCGCGAGGCCGTGAGCTCGTCCGCTACGGCGCTCGGGTCCTCGGGGCGGTATCGGGCCGGTCCGCGCTCCGGTTCGGGCATGTTCAACTGAACATCCCGCATCACGATCGCGGGATAATCCACGCGGCGCAGCGCATCCTCCACGCGCCCCAACGGAATCGGAGGCAACCGTTCGAGCAGCAAGAGATGAAGTGCGAGCGACACCACCGCGGCGATCGACGCCGCGGCGATTCTACCGCCGCGCTGCAACGTGCGAAGGGACATGCTGTCCGCCTATCGGCTCTCCGCGCTAGCCCTGCAGGGTCATCAGAAATTCGGCGTTGCTCTTCGTCTTTTTAAGCCGGTTGACGATGAGCTCCATCGCCTCGACCGGCTGGACGCCGTTCAGGGCCTTTCGCAAGATCCATATTTTGGCGAGTTCGTCCGGATGCAGCAAGAGTTCTTCCTTTCGGGTTCCGGATTTTTCGACGTTGATCGCGGGGAAGATGCGCTTGTCCACGAGGTGCCGGTCGAGCGCCAGCTCCATGTTGCCGGTGCCTTTGAACTCCTCGAAGATGACCTCGTCCATTCGACTCCCGGTGTCGACGAGCGCCGTCGCGACGATCGTCAGGCTGCCGCCGCCCTCGATGTTGCGCGCCGCGCCGAAAAAGCGCTTGGGTTTGTGCAGCGCGTTCGCGTCCACGCCGCCCGACAGGATCTTGCCGCTGTGCGGTTGGACGGTGTTGTAGGCGCGCGCGAGACGGGTGATGGAGTCGAGCAGGATCACGACGTCCTTCCCGCATTCGACCATCCGTTTCGCCATTTCGATCACAATCTCGGCAACCTGAATGTGCCGCTCGGGGGGCTCGTCGAACGTGGAGCTCAAGACCTGTGCCTTGGTGTTTCGCTCCATGTCCGTCACCTCTTCCGGACGCTCGTCAATCAGGAGGACGATCAAGTGCGCATCCGGATGATTGGCGGAGATGCTGTTCGCGATTTGCTGCAGCAGCACGGTCTTGCCCGTTCGCGGCGGCGCGACGATAAGCCCGCGCTGGCCGAAGCCGATCGGCGTGAGGATGTCCATTACACGCATCGAGATTTCGGTGGGTTTTGACTCCAGATGGATCCGGCGATCCGGGAAAAGCGGCGTAAGGTTCTCGAACGGCACTTTCGAGCGCTGTTTCTCGGGCGCGTCGTTATTGATCCGGTCCACCTTGAACAGGGCAAAGAAGCGCTCCTTGTCCTTCGGGGGGCGGATTTCGCCCTCGACATAATCGCCCGTCCGCAGCGCGAACCGGCGAATTTGCGAGGGTGAAACGTACAGATCTTCGGGGCACGGCAGGTAGTTGTTGAGCGGCGAGCGGAGAAATCCGAAGCCGTCCGGCAGGATTTCGAGAACGCCGCGACCGAACATCTGGCCGCCGAGCCGCGCATTGGCGCGCAAGATCTCGAAGATCAGTTCGTGCTTCCGGAGCGCGCCGAGCTCGACGAGTCCGTAGCTGTCGGCCACCGCTTTAATTTCGGGGACGGACATCATTTGAAGCTCAAACAGCTTGAGCAGGCGCGCCTCGCCTTGCGGACGCGGTTGCGGAGGCAATTCGCCGACGTTTCCGTCCGCATTCGGATTGGGCTCGGCCATGGCGCCGGGCGATTCCGCTACGTTGCCGTTCGCGGGCGGTTCGTCGAAATCCGCGCCGACCGGCGGCGCCCAGGATTCCTGATGTACGCCCGGCCCGCGATCCCGATGTCCGCCATGGTGGCGGTGGTGGCGGCCCGGGCGCCGGCCGCGCCGGTGCCTGTTATTGTTCTGCTGTTCGTCCGGCATGTTACCTTCTCCTTATCTCCAACGAGCGCCAGTGGCGCGTCACCGACTTCTCCAATTCCTCCACCGATCCATTGTTCTCAATCGTCACATCTGCGCGCGCGGCCTTCTCCGTCAACGGCCATTGAGCCCGGCGCCGCGCTTCGATCTGCTCGGGTGTCCATCCCCTCGCCGCCAGACGCGCGGCAACAATTTCGTCGCGCGCGCTCACGCACCAAATCGAGTCCCATCCCTCCTCGAAACCGGCCTCGAAGAGGAGCGGAATCAACGCTGCGCACCCGCCGCGTTCCCGCCAAGCCGCGCGCCACGCATCGATCTCCGCGCGCACGCGGGGGTGAAGGATCGCCTCCAATCCCCTGCGCAGTGACTCGCTCTCGAACACGCGCGCCGCAATCGCCGCGCGGTTCAGCGCGCCGTCCGAACCCAACACGCCGACTCCGCACAAATTCGCCACCGCGTCGCGCACCTCCGACGATTCGCGAAGCAGGCGATGCACCACCGTGTCGCTGTCCAGCACAGACACACCGAGCTGCTCCAGGATGCGCCCCACCTCCGACTTCCCGCAGCCGACACCGCCCGTAACCGCCACCGCCGGATAGCGCGTCACTCCGGGCCTCCGCCACCTTTGAACCCGGACGACTCCAGCGCGCCGCACAGCGCGAGCAATTCCAGCGCGCGCGGCTGCCGCGGGAAATATTCCATCGCCGCCACGCAGGCTCGTTCCGTGGCTCGCAAGTCTCCACGCTGAAAGGCTGCCTCCGCACGCGCGACCTCCCGCGCGGCCAGCGCCTCGTCCGCGCCCGTCACGACGCGGAACACGGCATATTTCACATTCCGATACAGCGGCACGAACCACGTCCGCTGGTCGGGGTCGAACTCGAACCCGCGCGCAGCGGCATCCGGCCGCGGATCCAATGCATTTACGAAATACCGCATCTGCAGCTCCGGGTGTTCGCGAGAGAACTCGCCAAAGGCGTGCACGTAGTACCGCGCGCCATGCGCGTCGGCCCAATCGCGAAACTCTTTTTCCGTTCCGTGAAACAACGCTTCCCCATACTCGCGCACCCGGTTTCGAATCGCCGCCGACTCGAACTTCGGGTGCAGGATGATGGCGCATTTGCCATAGGCGGCGATCGACCCGCTGACGCCGAAATTCGCCAAAACCGGGTCCGGCGCGGCGTGCCGCTCCAACCAAATCGTCAACTCATTCAATTCCCTGTAATATACGTTCACTCGGCCCCAACGCTCCGGCGTCCCCAAGGTATGCGCGCCTTCCACCATCAGTCCCGCTCCAAGCAATAGGCCGGCCAGTGCGCGGATCCAGCGTCGATTCGAAGAAATCGTCGTCCAAGCCGCTCCAATGGCAATACAAGCGAACAGGGAAAGATAAACGTGGAAGCGGGCAAAGAACCAGAACGCGGCCATCGAGACACACGCGGCGAACAAACATTCGCCTGTTCTGGCGTCGGTTGATTCCTTCGATTCGCGCCATAATAGAAAAAGCGCCGGAAAAGTCAATGCCAATAGGGCGGGAAACAGCATCACCGCCAGGCGGAGGTCCGTCGAATTCAAGGCGGGCACCCAGAGAATTCGCTGATTGAAGGTTAATAACGCCGGGTCGTCGGGCTTGACGTTGAAATGGCGGATCTTCGCCCACATCAGCTCCGCGAAATGACCATAGGCCTCCGGCGGCGCTACACGCGCATGGATGAGCGCACTCGCGCCGATCGCCGCCGCGAGAACGACCACCGCCGCGATCGCGCGGCGCGGCGCAGCGATGGCCGCCCACCTCCGCACCGGCAGCAGGCGCAACAAGGCCAAGCCGTGCGCCAGTCCCATCAGACCCGACGTCAGCCAGCCTTGCGCGGCATGATAGGGATTCCAGATGCCCACCGCGCAGAGCGCGGCGTACTCGAACCACCCCGCAACTCTTCGCTCGCGGCCGCGATACAGGTTCCACGCGCTGTACAGCAGACGCAACGCGATGTAATATTTCACCAAATCCCACGCGCACAGCGCGAGCGCCAGCGCGCCTGCTGCCACGGCCTCCGCAAGAAGTCGCCGCATGCGGCCGGCCATTTCCGGGGCGGCAACGGACAGCGCCCAGTGGGCGATCACAAATGGCATAGCGAAGTTTTCATGAGAAAGTTCCTGCCCCGTGGAGCGCATCACGCTCGACAGTGAAACCGCATAAAACGCCCCGCTCCACCACGCCGCGCTCGCGCTGCGCCGCCAACGATAAACACCCCACGCCAGGATCGGTATCCCAAGCGAAAACCATGCCGCCTCCAGCCAGCGCAGCCGGTCGAAGAACGGAACGGACGGGGGAAAGACGCGCGCCAGTCGCGCATACACGGCTTCAGATCCCGTGGTGTATGTCTTGCGGGTCTCGATGCCCTCGGGAAACTGGATCATCGGGTCGTGCACGGGGAGACGTCCCGTGTCGTGCACGATTTTCACACGCCGGTAATAAAGCGCGCTTTCGAGCGTGAACGGCAAGTTCGGCGCGATCCGGCGATACTGCGCCTCCACAATCGAGCGCCGCGCGCCCAGTCCAAGCATGAACAGGAACAATCCGCTCAGGGCGATCAGGAGGATGCGAATGGCAGTTCGGTTCATGCGCGCAACGAGATCGAGCCAGAGCGGAATCAACTGCAGACGAAGCGGATATCGCGAAGTGCGTTCACGGTGAATGCGGCGGACTACAGGAGTTCCAACTGTTCAGGCACGGGGGGCGGCACGAGCGACGGCATGCCGAGGCGCGCGAAGAATGCGCGCAGGCGGGCGGGATCGGACTCGCGAATCCGGAGCGCCTCCAAGGGCGGAACGTCCGGCACCGCGCGATCGAGCGTCACCAGCGCGAGATTTCGGCGGATATCCTCCCGCGCAGCCTCAAGCGCCGCACGCAGTTTTTCGCCCGGCACTTGGTCAAGATTCGCCAAGAGCGCATCGAGCGTGCCAAATTGAGCGAGCAGGCGCGCGGCCGTTTTACCGCCGACGCCGGGCACGCCGGGGATATTGTCCACCGCATCACCCGTCAGCGCCAGCCATGCAGGAATAGACGATGGCGCGACGCCTGTTTTGGCTAGCACATCCGCCGGCGTCAATTCGGGGGCATCCTTGATCGGCGCCACCATTACGACGCGCTCGCCGACCAGTTGAAGAAGATCCTTGTCGTTAGTCGCGAGCCAAACCCGCCCGCCGATCTCCTCCGCGCGCGCGGCGAGCGTAGCCATCACGTCGTCCGCCTCCTGGCCCTCGATCAGAATGCGCGGGATGCCCTCCCCTCCGAGATACTCATCGATCAGCGGCAATTGCCGAGCCAGCGCGTCGGGCATCGGCGCGCGCTGGGCTTTGTATGACGGAAGCTGCGCCATGCGCGAAGCCGGCAGGCCTCCGTCGGACACCACGGCGTGATGCGTGGGCTGAAATCGCTCGCGCAAGTGGCGGACCGCCTTGACAAAACCGAGCAGCGCGTTGGTTGGCGTGCCATCAGGCGCGGTCAGCGGCGGGATCGCGTGAAAAGCCCGATACGCCAACGCCATCGCGTCGATCAATAAAAGCTTCGGCTCGCTCACACGTTATCCCGCGCAAAAGGATTGCTTTGCATTATCCGCTAAAACAGAAATAGGGATCGAGATCGGCCTCGGTCTCAGCCTCGGTCTCGCATCAGCCTCGGTCTCGATTGGAGTAGTATCACAATAGCCGGCTACGCCTGACTACGCGCGCCGGACACGATTCCGCGTTTTGCGCAGAGCAGCCTCCTCGCCCGCGCTCGCCTCACACAACGGGAACTCCATCGCTCCGCCGAACGAACGCGGCCACATTTGGCCGATCGGCGGCCGATCCCGCCGGGGCCCGGCTACGGAGCCGCAGCGACGCCGGGCGCTTCAACATCCAGTTCGCCGCGGTTGATCGGCTTGCCGGCCGGATCGACGAGACGCGCGGTGACGAAGATCAGCAGGTTCTTCTTCTGGCTGTATTCGCCTTCGCTTCGGAAAAGTCGGCCCAAGAGCGGAATATCGCCGAGGAATGGGATCTTATCCTTCACGCGCACGAGGTCCTCGCGGATCAAACCGCCCATCACCACCGTCTGACCGTCCCAGATCACGATGCTGGTGGTCACATTACGGCTGGAAAACACGGGCTGCGGGATATTGAATACAAAGGTCTGGTCGCCCGAAAAGAGCCCGGTGATCGGATCGGTGCGCGGAATGCTGACGGTTGAGCCGTACTGAATCCAATCCACCAGCTCCGACACTTCGGGCACCATCACAAGGTCGATCGTGTAGCCGTCGGGGCCGACGGTCGGCGTCACATTAAGGATGACACCGGTTTCACGCTTCTCAAAGTTGCCGGGCGTGACGACCGGCGGAGTGGTGACATTGCCGCTCTCGTTGAATTGGGGCTGCGTTGTTTCGAACTCAGTCGGATAGATGATTTCGCGCACCACCTGAATCTGCGCGTTCACGCCGCTGCGCGTGGTCACACGCGGGGCGGAAAGCAGATCGGTGCCGCCGTGCTGGGAGAGCGCCTGGATCACGAGGGAAAGTTCGGGATTCGTGAGCACGCTCGCAAAGGTCGCGATGCCGCCGAGCGGACTGATGCCCGCGCCGAACTGGCCGCGCGTCGCGGGCTCGATCGAACCGGTGTTGCTGTTCCGACTAAAGAAGCGCAACCCTTTCGTCACACCGTTTGGATCGGAATTCATTTGAATCCGCTCGCTGGCCGCGGCCCCGAACGGACCCTTGCGCTGAGCGATTTCAAAATTATCGGTGAGCAGCCACTGGAATCCGAGTTCTTCGAGGTCGTTTTGCGAAATCTCCACAAACCGCGCCTCAATTTCGACCTGATTCGGGATCACATTCAGCCGCGCGAGAATGCGCTCGAACACCTCGAGATTTTCCGGTGTGTTCGCCACAATCAACTGGCTGATGGTCGGATTATAGGTGATGGAAGTGCCTTGCGGGAAAGGCACGCCGGTCCGCTCGAAGAAGTCCTTCACGTCGCTCTTCTTGAAAGTCGTGCTCTTTGCGCCGAGTTCGACGAAGCCGCCCGCACCGACCTGTGACTCTTCCTTCTCCACAATAACGTCAAGGATCGAGGGTTGGACCGGATACATGCGCGTGATAACACGGCCTGTCGGCATATTCTCCGGCGTGATCATCACCACGTTCTCTTCAAGACGATACCGGAGGCGGGCGACCTCGGTGATGTATTTGATCGCATCGAGCAGTGAAATCCGACGCAGGGTCAGCGTGATGGTGGGAACACCGGCGGACGCGGCGGGCGCGGCGAAGTCCTGCGCTGGAGCCGGCGCGGCAAAATCATCGAAGCCGCCGCCGAAATCGTCAAAGCCGCCGCCCGCGAACGGGTCTGCAGCCGGCTGGGCCGGCGCGGCAGCAGGCGCCGACGCGCCCATCACGTTTGGATTCAGGATGATGTTGACCCCGATGCCGTCCTTGTCCTGTTTCACGCTTTCGTCGCGCAGGTAATTGATGACGTCGTTGATGTTGGCCTGGCGAAAATCAATGATGGGAATAATGATGCTTTCCATTTTGGCCTGGAGCTTTTGCGCCGAGGTCTGTGTTTCGACAGCACCGCGATTGACGACAGCATCCGGAAGGACTGTCTCCGTGCGGACCGGCGGGTTCCACCCGTCGCGCACCTGCTGCATCATCTCCGCGACGGTGGACTCGCGCTCTTTGGTGCGAATGCGATAGCGAATTTCATCGATCCGGCGCAGGTACCGCATTGCGTCGGTGTTGTACTCGTCTTGTATAAGGACGCGCTCGAAGAGGGCTTCCGCGGCGTTATAGTCGCGAATATCGAAATATTGGCGGCCTTCCTTCATCAGCTCATCGATGGTCTTCTTGCGTTCGACAACTTCTGGGCGGCTCTTGATCGGCACGGGTTTGGCCCGAAGCTCAGCCTCGCGCGCTTCCGCGCGCTCGATCTTTCGCTCCAGCGCACTGAGCTGGCGCACGTCCACACCAGCGGCCTTCGCCGCGTTCAGCGCTTCGCGCGCCGTCTTGATATCCGTGCGATCATAGGCGCGCTCGGCCTTCCGGGTATGCGCTTGGCCGAGAGCGACGCCGACTTCCGCAAGGAGGGCGCGATTCGCATCGCGCACCGGAATCTTTGCCTGCGCCTCCTGGAGGTCCTTGATCGCGTCCTCGTATCGGCCCTCGCGCAGCGCGGCAATTCCGCGCTCGGCGCTCATGCGCCCCTCGATTTCGCGCGATTGGCGGCGAATCTCTTCTTGCTGCGCAATCAGCGCCGGATCGATGCCGACGGCGTTTGGATCCTGGGCCGGCGCGCCGGGCGCCGCCGCAACAGCGTCGGGCAGCCTGTCGGATTCCACATCGGCCTCCACGACAGGAACCGGTTCCGGTTCATCCCCGCCAAATCCGAACAGATCCTCCATGGCTGCAGCGGGCGCGGGCTCGATCGCGGGCGCAGCGGACGGCGCAGCAAGGATGTCGTCGAACATGAAGTCATCCGCCGGCGCGGGTTCCGCGACCGGAGCAGGCTCCGGCATGAGTTCGGCGGCAGGCGCCGTAAGTTGGGCCTCGATGGCGAACGCGTCCGCGGGACCATCCACTGCCGGCCACTCTGCTGCGAGGGCATCCTCGATCTCCGCAGCGGGAGCCGCAGCGTCCGCCGGCATGTCCAACGCCCACGGGTCTTCGGCGGCCTCCATCGGCGCCGGCTCCTCGTCGGATGGCACGTCGAGTTTCGATTCAACCCCTGCGGCAATCGCCGTCGGCGACGGCATAATCAAGTCTTGTAGCAGCGCATCGAAGTCCTGCGCTCGCGCGACGACAAGCGAGGCGATGACAAGTGCAGTCAATCCGATAACAGGGCCCCTGATGACGCTCATGAAGACTCTCCTTAGAAAATTGCCAATAAAGCGATCACGCCACTTCACCCTCACCCGATCCCGCACGGCGCTTTCCCGCAATCATAACCCCGGCGCCGCCCCCGAAGACGGAGCTTCAAGTGCGCCCGCTCCGCCCAACAACCGCGCGCGCTCTTCAGGTGAGATCAATCCAACCGTCGAAACTTTATCGTCTGCCGCATCGTGTATTACGATACGATCCTCGCGAATGTCAACGACTTTGTACCGAACATCCTTGAGCGAGATGGTGTCGTTGAGACGCACGCGATACCGGCTGCCGTCGAGAAGCAATACGAGGAACGCGGTGCGCGCTTCGTCCGTAATGGTGCGCCCGCGGACCAGGCGAAACTTCTGCGCGCCCCGCTGAAGGACCAACGTCGGTCCGCCCGGCGCGGCGGCGTCGTGGGAAACCACCTTGAAGCCCTCAACCTCATCGCCGAGCGAAACAAAATAGGTGCGATCCCCGGTGCGGGTGTTGAGCTGATACCGCTCGCCGGAGATGCCGACATAAATAAAGCGGAACGGATCCGTCACCGTGCGGACGAGGCGCAGCTTGGCGGCCGGCGGCGGGAAACTGGCCGGATCGAGCGGATCCGTGCCGGCAAGATATTCCTCCAGATTGGTGTACCCATCGCCGTCTAAATCGCCGTGCGCGTCGGTCGGATCGAAGGGGTTGAGGCCCCACATGATTTCGACTTTGTCGGGAATGCCGTCGCCATCGCTGTCGGGCTCGTAATCGACGGACGGCTGCTCCTTGCCGGAAAAAGGATCGCGGGTGGCGGCGAAAGGGATCGGCGCGCCGTCGGGAATGCTGGCCACACGCAATTCGCCGACAAGAAAACGACGGCCCTCCGGTTGCGCCTGAAACGGCGCGGCAAGGCGCGCGAGCAATTGAGTCACGGTTGTCACATCCAGCGGCTGAGCTGGACGCCCCGCCATGCCGATCTCACGCCCCATGCGCTGGTCGAAGCTCTTTCGCTGTGCGCCAATCCGCAGCACCAGGAGCATTGCGGAGGCCAACAGCAGGACCAGCGAGATGACAAGCGCAAGCTTGTCGTAGTTCTGCTGCAGCCAGGAGCCGCCGGGTCGTTGCGCGCTACCCTTCACGGGGCGTCCTCCTTCAAATCCTGCACGAATCGATAGACATCGACCGTTACCGTCGCCTGGATCAGCTCGCGGCCCGCCACCACGCGTTCCTCGTGCGTCGGATATCGAGCGGCCGCCTGAAGTCCAGCTTGTTCGCCGCCGCCGACCGGATTCACAGGCTGCGCTTTACCGATTTTATCCGCGATCGTATTGGCCAACTGGATGTCGACCACCGCGGCGATAATCGAGGACCGTGCGAGCAAATTGAGCGCCTCCCATACATTGGCATCGCGGGCTTGAAAGGTCACCGTGATGCGCTCCGTCTCGTAGAGCGGGTTTTCGGCGGGCATCGGAATCTGCGTAGGCGTCGGCGCCTGCGCCTCGGCCCCGCGCCGGCGCGTCATCACCGGCTCATCCGCAACGGCCTGCGCGGCGACCTCAAAGGTCTGCCGTTCGAGATCGACCAGCGAGTGGACACGGGCTTGGAAGAGCAGCCGGCAAATGGCCTCCATCGATTTGAGTTGGATAACCAATCTCGGGATCGCATCGCGCGCGGGCAACTCACCCGCGGCATAACGGGCCATGCCCAGCGAGGTCCGTTCGGGCAACAGCACGCCGCTCTCCGACGCGCGCTGGGTCAGTCGCGCGATCGTCCGTTCAAGCATGGGCGCAAATTCGGCCGCCTCGATGGACTCCGGTTCGATACGACCTTTTTGCAGCATCGACTGCACCTGGCCGGCCAGCTCGCGCAGGGCCGATAGATTTTCTTCCAGTTGACGGATGTTTGTCGGCGAAGGAAACGGATCGCGCCGCGAAAGGGTCTCCAGCCGGCGCATCGAATTTTCCAGCTCCTGGTTCAGACGCGCATACTCTCCGCGGGCGCGCAGCAGGAAAATCAGCGCGACAATCAGCAACACCAGGGCCACGCCCCCGCCGACCAGCAAGACCATGTGTTTGCGCCAGTTCATGGCAGGAACGGCTCCTTGAGGAAAACGCGAATCTTGAACTGCCGCACGTACTGGTCCGCCGGCGGAGTCGGCAACCACGTGATCTCGGTGGACGTCGTGAACGGCGCCGCTTCGCGCAGGCGATCGCGGAAGTCGCGGATGGGCGTCGCCGAGGTAATCTTGTCGAGGTACCCCGCGCCATCGATATCAAGCGCAATCAGTGCGCCGACCGGCGCGTCGGAGATCGGCGCCCGGCCCGCCGCGGGATCGGGCGCCGCCTGCCGCACGGGCGCCACCTGTAGGAGGAACAGATCTTCCGGCAACGCCTCGTGCAGCGCGCTCAACAGCTCGAGCAATCGCACGCGCTTGGTGGCAACCGCATCCACGTCCTTGATGCGCTGCTGCAAGGTGGCGATTTTGGTTTCCGCATCCCGCAGCGGTCCAGCATAGGCATCCAGTTCCGCTACGCGGCTGTTCACCCGGGCCAGGTGATCGCGCGCCAATCCGCTCATTCGGACGAAATACAAGCCCCACACCATCAGCACCAGCACCAGCGCCACCGCAGCCCCGATCAGCATGGGTTGCTTGCGGCGAAATATTTTTTCCTGAACGACCTTCGGCGGAAGAAGATTGATCTCGATGGGACAGGAATGGACCTTGCGCAGCGCCAGCCCGACCAATTGCGGCAGCTCGTGCGCATGGCGGCCGATTTCCTCCGCATCGATCTCCGGACTGACCGGCACGTTCACGAAGGGATTGAGGTAATCGACGTCGACCTTCAGCTTGTCTTTTAAGAAGACATCCGTGTACGGGATAACCGAGGTGCCGCCGGCCAACAGCACGAGCGAAGGCGGCTTGCCGTTCTGCTGGCTCCGATAGAACTTGATCGAGCGGTCGATCTCGGCGTGCATGCGCGTCATCACGTTGCGCACGATTTTCGACACCTTGTCCGCCACTTCGCTCTTCGGCTCCTCATAGGCCCCGCCGAACGCGACGAACGCGTGCGCGCGCTTCATCTCCTCCGCATCCTCGAAGGACAGCTCGAACTCGCGCTGGATCTGCTGCGTGATCGCGTTGCCGGCGACCGGCACGCTGCGGATGAAGACGCGCCCCTCCTCCATGAAAATCAGATCGGTCGAGCGCGCGCCGATATCGATCACAAGCACGCATCCCTGCGCGTCGCTGTAATTGAAACGAACCGCGTTGTAGAGCGCCATCGGCGCGACATCCACCAGGTCAGTCTGCAGCCCCGCCTGTTCCACCGCGTCGGTGAGCTGGACGATAATGTCGGCCTTGATCGCGGCCAGCATGACATCCAGATCCCCCTCGCCGCGCCCGATCAACTGGTAATCCCAGACCACTTCATGGATCGGGAACGGAACGTTCTGCTGCGCCTCGTACAGGATGATTTGATACACCTTCTCCTTGTCCACCGGCGGCAGCTTGACGAAGCGCGAGAAGACGGACTGGCCGGAGACGCTCAACAGGACCGGACCGGGCTTGATGGCCCGCTCCTGCATGATCTCCTTGATGGTGGTGACGATTTGCGGAATGCGATCGCCGTCGCTCTGCGGATCGACCAGCAGCGGTGCAACGCCGAACTTCACGAGTTCCAACCCGCCGGACTTCAGCGTGGTGAATTCGCCGAGCTTGATGCTGCTGGCGCCGATATCGAGAGCGAGTATGCGCTGCATGTGAATAACGCGATTCCGGGGTCGCTTATCGGCTCGGCTTGATGGCCTCGTAGTCGTCGAAATTGATCATGGCAAACGGCGTCTGCATGCGGTTGAGCACGTATCCGTCCTGCGGGGCGAACGACTCCCACCAGCGCTGCTGCGCGGAGCCTTGCGGCAGCCCATCCCGCGCCACGATGGCGCCGCCCACGCGGACCTCGACCGCGACGCGCTCCACGTCCCCAAAGCGGTCCACTGTGCTCGGATGCAGGTAGATGTCGCTGCGGCGTCGGCCGCGCCCGATATTAATATAGGTCACTTCGCCCTTGAATAGCGTGCGCGGGTTGCGGCCCGGTTCGGGACGCTTCGATAGCGTCAGCACATAAAAGGTGAACGTCGCCTCGTCGATCCATTCGGGCGCCACCTCGTAGTCCACAATGATCTGATACCACTGGCGTGTCCGCGCGGCGAACTGACTCTTTTTGATTTGGTATTCCGGCGTATCAACTTTCGTACCCGTAATCCTACGAATAATTAGCGGGACCGGCGACGCGCCCGGCGCAGGCGGCGCGGCCGGCTGCGCCCATGCGGAGGTCGCGGGTATGCTGAGCACAACAGCCAACAGGCTAATGGCTGCGCGAGACGCGATGGACTGCATGGGCAACCTCCGGGGCGCTGATCTCTGGTGTGAAGAACTCATGAACAAACGATGCGTGTGCGCGTGAGTATATGACGGCCCGCGAAATGAGGTCAACAGCGCGATTGGGGGTAAATGCGATTTTGAGTCGCTTGGCATTTTGCGCTTCGCATGCTATTTCCCGCTCGCGATTCGGCTCATGCAACAACTCATCCACGATATCGGTATCTGCGTCGCCGCCGCATGGGCGCTGGGACTTCTCGCAAATGCGCTGCGCCAACCGCCGCTGCTCGCGTATCTGCTCGGCGGGTTCATCGTCGGGCCGGCCGGTCTCAACTGGGTCGGCGACCCGCGCGCGATCGGACTGGTGTCGGAGCTCGGATTGCTGTTTCTCCTGTTCATGATCGGGCTGGAGATCGACCTGCGCAAAATCGCGTCCGCGGGACGCGCGATCACCGTGACCGCCGCTTCGCAGATCCTCGGCGGCCTCCTGCTGGGCATCGCGGTGTTCTGGGCGCTCGGTTTTGCGCTGGGCCATGACGGGCGCTGGGACGCCCTCTACCTCGCGGTCGGCGTCGCCTGCAGTTGCACCGTCGTCGTCGTCAAATTGCTCTACGATCGGCGCGAGCTCGACACGCTGGCCGGACGCATCACGCTGGGCGTGGTCGTGCTGCAGGATTTGTTCTCGATTCTCTTCCTCGCCATCCAGCCGAATCTGAACAACCTGAAGGCCGCCGTGCTGCTGCTGTCCCTGCTGCGCGTCGCGGCGCTCGTCGCCACGGCGCTCGCGTTCGCCCGCTACGTCCTGCCGCTGGTCTTCCGCCGAATCGCCCGCCTGCCGGAGCTGATGCTGATCGGCGCGCTCGCGTGGTGTTTTCTGATCGGGGAACTGGCGGCGCAGCTCGCGCTTTCGCGCGCGATGGGCGCGCTGGTCGCGGGCATCGCGCTGTCGACGTTCCCCTATGCGCTGGACGTGGGCGCAAAGGTCACCAGCCTGCGCGATTTCTTCGTCACGCTGTTCTTCCTCGGCCTTGGGCTCGCGATTCCGATGCCGACCGGAAGCGTGGTCGGCTGGGCCGCCGCCGTGGCGGCCTTCACGGTTCTCAGCCGCTTCGCCACGACATTCACTCCTCTTTATTTGATGCGCATGGGCCTGCGAATCTCCTTTTTGCCGGCGCTCAACCTCTCTCAAATCAGCGAATTCTCTCTCGTGATCCTCGCGCTCGGCGTGCATGCCGGCCACATTGGCGAAGAAACCAACGCGGCGGTCTCGCTCGCGTTCGTCGCGCTCGCCGTGCTCTCGTCCGTCGCCATCTCCAACAGCGACCCCCTCGTCCGGCGCATGATGCGGGGCGCGAAACGCCTCGGTCTGCGCGACCTGGATGCGGAACAAGCGCCACCCCCCGCGCCCGCCGCGGCGCACGGCGGGCGTATCCTGATAATCGGATTCTTCCGCGAGGCGAGTTCGCTGCTGGAGGAATTACAGCGACACGCGCCTCATCTGGTGCCGCGCATCACGGTGGTCGATTTCAACCCTGTGGTCTTTGAGGAGCTGAACCGACGCGGAATCCATATCGTCTATGGCGATGTGAGCCAACGCGATACCCTGCTCAAGGCCGGCGCCGCCGACGCGGCGCTGTTCATCTGCACGGTTCCGGAGAGCCTGCTCCGCGGGATCACCAACGAGAAGCTCGTCCGCCAGTTGCGCGACCTCAATCCCCGCGCCCGCATCCTCATCACCACGGAACTGCTCGCGGAGGTGCCGCGACTTCGCGCCGCCGGCGCGGATTACGTCTATCTCCCCCGCATCGAGGAAGCGCGCGACCTTGCCGTCGCGGTCCGCGCCGCGCTTGACGGGATGCTCGACCAGAAACAGGCCTCCGTCGATCGCGAGATAAACGGTCGCCGCGAAGTGCTGCCGTGAAGCGAACGCGGCCGGCGTCCGCTGCGGCGGCCGCACCGGCCGCCCATTCCGTTACTCCGACATCAACGCCCGGCGCGAGGCGGCCAGCGCGCGCTTGCGCTCGGGACTCACTTCGGGATAGGCCAGATCAAGCGAAGAAAGCGCCTCGATGATGGCCGCCGCGACCACGATGCGCGTGTACCACTTGTTGTCCGCCGGAACCACATACCAGGGCGCTTCAGGCGTTGCGGTCTTCCGAATCATGTCTTCGTAGGCCTCCATATAGGCCTTCCAATGGCCGCGCTCCTTCACGTCTGCGTCGGAGAATTTCCAATTCTTGTCGGGCGTATCGATGCGCTCCAAAAACCGCCGTTTCTGCTCGCCTTTCGAGACGTTCAGGAAAAACTTTCGGATCACCGTTCCATTTCGGAACAGATAGCGCTCAAATGCCCGGATGTCTTTAAAGCGGTGATGCCACAACTGCTTGCCCATCGATCCCGGCGGCAAGCGCTGCCGTTCGAGCAGTTCGGGGTGCACGCGCACCACCAGCGTCTCCTCATAGTAGGAGCGATTGAAAATCCCGATCCGTCCGCGCTCCGGCAGCCGCTTGTGACAGCGCCACAAAAAATCGTGCGACAACTCCTCCGGCGACGGCGCTTTGAACGAGAAGACCTGGCACCCCTGAGGATTGATGCCCGACATGACGTGCTTGATCGCGCCATCCTTGCCCGCCGCGTCCATGGCTTGGAAGATCAGCAAGACCGACCACGTGGTCTGCGCATACAGTTTGTCCTGCAACTCGGAAAGCAGTGCAACGCCGTCCTTCAATGCCTCTTTCGCGCGCGGCTTGTCCTCCTTCTTCAATTCGCCCGTGTCGGACGGGTCGTAGTCCTTCAACCTGAAAGCGCGGCCCTCCGTGACACGGTAGGGACGGGCCAATCGGCAGCTCTGGCGAATAAGCGATTTTTCGTCCATGGGGTTGCGGCTCCTTTCACGCAGTTCATCGTTGCGCAGCCGAAAGGAGAAAGCGAGCCGTTTCGACCCGCGCTGGCGCTGGCGTCTCGATCACGGCATTGGCATAGTGCCCGCATGCCGAAACGATTCGCCGTCATTGTGTGTCTGCTCATCATCGCAATCGTTTCGCGCAGTGCGCGGGCCGACGCGGGTCATCCCGCATGCTTCGCCGCAATCCCGCCGACACTGGACGGCAAATTGGACGATGCAGCATGGCAGTCGGCCGCCGTCCTCGTGCTCACCAACCAGTATCGCCCCGATTACCCCGTATCCAACCGCCCGCGCACCGAGGTGCGGTTCTGCTGGGATGACGCCCATCTCTACGCCGCCTTCTCGTGCGAGGACGACGATGTGTGGTCGTTCGGCGACCAGCCCGACAGCACGCTGTGGATCGGCGACGCGTTCGAATTGTTCCTCAAACCCTCCCGCGACCGCCGTGCGTATGTCGAATTCGTTGTCGCCCCAAATGGCACGCTCTATGACGCGCTCTATCCGAGCCGCGGCGCGGGCGGCGGCGCGCGATTCAAGACATGGTTCTCCGGCGCGCGAATCGCGACCGCAGTGGACGGCACGGACGGCGACTGGCAAGACACCGATCGGGGATACGTCGTCGAGTTGGCGATCCCGTGGGAGGCGTTCGCCGAAATCGCGGACCCGCCGCGCGCCGGGGACGAGTGGACGTTCGGAGCGTTTCGCTGCGAAGTCTCCCACTCGCGCGACGACACGCTGATGCTGATGAGCATCCCGAAATCGGGTCCCACCGGCTTCCACTCGTTTGAATTCTA
Source organism: uncultured bacterium (assembly GCA_937958885.1). Classification (GTDB taxonomy): domain Bacteria; phylum Verrucomicrobiota; class Kiritimatiellia; order CAIVKH01; family CAIVKH01; genus JAMLJG01. Next base: position 55,181 of record CALGMT010000001.1, read on the forward strand.
TCAGCCCCTCCGTTTCATCGAATCATCGGATTGAACGACAGCGTCATGAACACCTTCCTCGGGATCGATCTCGGCGGCACAAAAACCGCCGTTTGTCTGGGCAACGAAACGGGCGCGCTTCGCCGCGCAGAGCGATTCAGCACGCGTGCCGACGACGACCCGCGCAAATGGCGCGAGCACGTCGGCGCGCTGATTGCCCGTCTATTAGAGGAAGAGGGACTATCCTCTAGCGATATTCCCGCTGTCGGCCTCGCGGTCCCAGGGCCGATGTCGGTGAAGCGCGGCCTCGTGCTGGAACCGCCCAACATGCCGGCATGGCGGAATATTCCCGTCAAGGAGTGGATAGAAGAAATCACCGGCCGCCCGGTGCGGATCAACAACGACGCCAACGCCGCCGCGCTGGCCGAATACCGGTTCGGCGAATTCCGCGGCGTCCCCGACTTGGTCTATTTGACGCTGAGCACCGGCCTCGGCGGCGGCGTGATTTCCGGCGGTCGCCTCGTGCAGGGCGCCGATGATCTCGCGGGCGAAGTCGGCCACATGGTCCTCGATCCCGACGGTCCGCCCTGCCCCTGCGGACGGCGCGGCTGCCTGGAGCTGTATTGCGGCGGACGCAACGTGGTAAATGCCGTGCGCGCGCGGCTCGCGGGTGCGCCGCCGGGCATCGTGCATGAAGAAGCCGGCGGCGCTCTCGATCGCCTGACGTTCACCGCCATCGCGCGCGCGGCACTGCGCGGCGATCCGGTGGCCTCTGAATATTGGGAGCGTTTCCTCGAAAAACTCGCGCATGGCGTAGGCACGATCGCGATGTGTTTCAATCCATCCGCCATCGTGATGGGCACCATCGCGATACACCTCGGGGACACGCTGCTTGAGCCGCTGTGGGAACGGCTCCCGCGTTATGCCTGGCCGCACAGCATCCAACAGCTCCGCATTCGTCCCAGCATGCTCGGCGCCCAAATCGGCGAACTGGGCGCCCTGGCGCTGGCCTTGGACTAGCGCGGCAGGTCTAAAACCGCACGCCCAGCGCGAGGGCAGCGGTGTGAATCACGCGCCCATCCGGGCGCGATTCGGGATCGAGCACCAACCCGACGGCCGTATCCGCGTCGGGCGAACCGAAAGGCAATAACGCGCGCGATTGAAATGCGTCGGCCTTGTCTTCCTTCTCCACCTGCCACGCGACCCAGCCCAGCACGCCGACCACCGTCAGCAGAAGCCCAATGGTCGCCACCGCATTGACGCCGGACTCCGCGCGTGCAGTCCGTGCCGGAGCGAACAAAAAAATGCCGAAAGCCAGCAGCGTTGCCGTTGCGCGATTAAATTGCTTCACTAGAAAGCCCCGAAGAAAATACTCGAAAATGAAACGACAGGCGTCGTTTCGCGCAAATCGTCCACCGCCGCGCGGATTTCGCCCATCAGGCCGTCTACCTGTTGATACAGGCCATCGTCCTTGACCAACCGGCCGAGCGTTCCCTCGCCGCGGTTGATGGTTTCGGCCGTCTCCCTTAACGCGCCGACTGTGCTTTCAAGATCGCGGTATAGGGAATCGTCGGACGACAGCAGACGCCCGAGCGTGCCCTCCCCCCTCTCCAGCCGGGCGCTGACGGCGAGCAGATTGGTATAAAGCGAATCGTCGGACAGCAGCTTTCCGACCGTGCCCTCCCCATCCTTCAACCGGGCGGTCAGGATCTTGAGATTCTCCATCGTCTCTTCCAGGTTGCCCAACACGCCCCCGCGCTCAAGCGACTCGCGCACGCGGCGCACGCCGTCGGTCAGCTCCGCGATAAAGTCCGCAGGCCCGCGCCCCGATATCGTTGCGTTATCCGGCAGCAGGGGTTTGTCCGGCGAACCCTCGCGGATTTCGACAAACTTACCGCCGAGCACCGAGGACGGCACCACCTGAATGGAATAGTCCTCGCGCAGCTCCAGCGGATATTCGAGCACGAGCGTCGCATACACGCCGTCGCGCCGAACCGACAGACTCTTCACGCGCCCGACATCGACGCCCTTCACAAAGACCTTGTCGCCTTTGATCAACCCCGTCACCTGATCGAACACAACCGTGACGCTGTGGCTCTTGGCAAAGAGATTTTCCTGGCTCAGGATAATGGTGAAAAACCCCAGCGTCAGCAGGATCATCATCAGGAAGAACCCGACGACCACTTCCAGGGACATTTGCTGCATTCGACTTCGCTTCATGTCGGCAAGTCCTCCTCCCACTCTCCGCGCCGCGTAATATACTGCGCTTCGAGGAAACCGCGCACCACTTCGTTTTTCGACTTCACAAAATCCTCCGGCGTCGCCACCTCGACGGCCTTGCCGTTGTGCAACATCGCGATGCGAGTCCCGATCGCGAGCGCGCTGTGCAGGTCGTGCGTGACGACCACGCTGGTCACCCCGAGCTTCTTTCGCAGACTGTCGATCAGCTCATCGATCGTGCGCGAGGTGACGGGATCGAGGCCGGAGGTGGGTTCGTCATACAGGATGATTTCCGGCTGCGTGATGATCGCCCGCGCGAGCGCGACGCGCTTTCGCATTCCGCCGGACAAATCCGCAGGATATTTGTCGTACGCGTCCTCGAGATCCACCATGCGGAGTTTTTCGCGCACGAGCGCCTCGATTTCCGCGTCGCTCATCCGCGTATGCTCGCGCAACGGCAGCGCGACGTTCTCGCCGGCGGAGAGCCACGCCAGCAGCGCGCCGCCCTGGAAGAGCACCCCGAAACGGGATCGGATTCTTTCCAGCTCCTTGCCGCGCGCCTCGCTCACGCAATCGTCGCCCACAAAGACGCGCCCGCTGTCCGGGGTCAACAGCCGGACCATGTGCTTGAGCGTGACGCTTTTTCCCATGCCGGACGGCCCGCAAATCACAAAGGTCTCGCCCGCGCGAATGTCGAGGTCGAACCCGTCCAGCACGTTGCGGCTTCCAAGCCGCTTGGTCACTTGTTCGAATCGAATCATCAGCGATAGAAAAGTCGGGTGAGCATGTAGCCTAATACGAGGATCACGAGGAACGAAATGATGACCGTGCGGCGCGTCGCCTGCCCCACGCCCACCGCGCCCTCGCTCGTCGAGAAGCCCTGATGGCACGCCGTCGTCGCGATCACAACGCCGAACACGAAAGCCTTGAGCAAGCCAACGTAGAGATCCTTGTTCTGCGCATAGAGCTGCGCGTTGTCGAAATAGGCTTGGAATGAAACCTGCAACTGCGTTGCGCCGATCACCGCCCCCCCCACAATGCCCAGGACGTTCGTGTACACCGTGAGCATCGGCATCATGATCGCCAACGCAAGCAGGCGCGGCAGGACGAGAAAACGCACCGGATTGATCGACATGATCTCCAGCGCGGAAACTTCTTCCGACACCACCATCGTGCCGATCTGCGCCGCGATCGCGGATCCCACGCTCGCCGCAATAATCAGCGCCGTCATGAAAGGCCCCATCTCGCGCAACATCACCACCGTCACCGCGGTACCGATGTTCTGCTGCAGACCGAATCGGCGCAGCTCCAGACCGGTTTGCAGCGCCAGGATCATCCCGGTGAATGCCGCGACCACGGTGATGACGCCCAGCGACTTAATGCCCGTCAGGTAAAGTTGGTAAAACAACTCATGCCGGCTTCGCTTGTCCAGCGCCCAAGGGATAAACAGCACCGCCTCTGCCAGCATCAACATGGCTTGCCCCACGCCGCGCAGATTCATCAACGCCTTCCGTCCTAGCGCCGCGAAAGGATTGATGGGCGGATCGAAAAATTCTGGCTCGCGCGTGATTATGGCCCGGCCTCCGGTTCAGTTTCGTCGCCGAAAGTAAAAAAGAATAGCACACGCCAGGTCACATTGGAATCCGCGCGATCGCGCCCGATGAGTCCCTTGAATATGGACCACGAGGCGTGGTCCGGCTCGCGACGCCAGTCCCACAAGGGAAAAAGCGACCATCGCCGGGCGGTATCGCCGCGCTTTTGGTCGCGGTGCAGCCCCCACAGCAATTCGCGATCCACCGCGTCTTCGCGGCGCACAGTCGAATAGACGGTCCAGAACGGGGCCCAGTTCCGCTCGATCGCGCCGTGATCCGCGAGCGGCCATAGTTCCAGCGTCCTGAACTTCGCCTCCGCCCCCTCGCGGCGGTAGGAAAACAGGGGCCATACCTTTAGATACCGTTTGCTCGGCGGGGTCTCCTCCGCGCCCTGCGTCATGTGCAGGTAGAACGGGATCGCCATAAAGGTATGGCGGGTCTCCGCGCCGCGCAGCGTCGTTTCGTCCCAAAAGATCGGCCACAGGAAGAACGATCGTTCATGGTTGCCGACCCGTTTGTGGCCCCAAAGCGGCCATAGGTAAAATTTGTCCACCGGGCCGGTCTCGCGCTGGATGAACGGCCACGGCGCATAGAGACGCGAGGCCTTGTCGCCTTTCGTGTAGCGAAGGAACGGCGGGATTACCCACCACGTTTCCTGATTCTCGAGCTTCATGTGACCATAGATCGGGATCAGCAGGAACCCCGACCCGCGGCTGCCCTCATAGGCGTAAGTCGCGTCATTCCAAAACGGCCACAAGATGAAGCGTTTGTCGTACGCCCCCTCTCGGATCGAGCGCCCGTAAAAAGGAAACACCCGCCGGCGATAGGTCCCGTCACCGGTGGTCTTTGAGATAAACGGCCACAGCCAGTTGCTGGTTTCGAGGTCGTTGAGTTTGCTGGTCGACCGAAGCGGAAATAGCACGAACGAGATTTCGTCACGCCCCAGAAAATCCTTTATCGTGCCGCCGAACGGAAACACCGCGCGATACTGCGCGCCCTCCGCATCGCGCCCTTGGAAATAAAATGGGAGCAGCCAGAATCTATACCGGCGCTCCGGACGCTCTTCGCCGTGTTTGAAGTTGAAAAACACCCCGTAGCGCGCCTGCTCCTCGTTTCGGATTTTGCGCCAGGTCGCCAGCGGCCACAGATAATCCTCGCGCGCGACCTCGTTTCCCGGGTCCTCGACCTCGCTGTAAAACGGACGCACCGCAACCAGGCGCCAGCCCTGCGTCGATTGCGCCATCTCAAAAAAAGGACCGGCGGCTTTCCAGCGGGTATCGCCGTGCGCATCCTCATAGCGCGCGGCAAAGAACCCGGCGTCGAACGGCGTGGCGGGTTTCGCATCGGCCGCACGGGCGAGCGCGCAGACCGTTGCGGCGCTTAAGATCAGACGCCGATACATTGGCGGACGGCCTCAGCGATCGAACGCGTGAGCCGATCGGTAATCGCCACCGTCGGCCCCTCCACCATCACGCGGCACATCTTTTGCGTTCCGGAATACCGAACCAACACGCGCCCCTCGTCCTTCAATTCCGATTCCGCGCGCGCAATCGCTGCTTGAACCGGCGCAAGCGTCGAGAGGTCCGGTTTCTCACGGACATCGACATTGATCATTTTTTGCGGCGTCACCTGCATGATCGCCGCAAGCTCCGACAACGGTTGCCCGCTCGCGCGCAAGACGGCGATCAGTTGCAGCGCGGAGATCAATCCGTCTCCGGTCGTGTGGTGCTCTAGAAAAATCATGTGGCCCGAGGTCTCGCCGCCAATCATCGCGTCTTTTTGCCTCATCATCTCCAGCACATAACGGTCGCCGACCTGCGCGACGCCCACCTCGATCCCGAGTTTACGCGCAGCCACAAAAAAACCGAAATTGGCCATCACCGTCGAAATCATCAAATTGTTCGGCAGGCGGCCCGCGTCTTTGAGCGCTTTCGCGCAGATCAGCAGAATATGATCGCCGGTCAACTCGCGGCCTTGTTCGTCCACCGCGATCAGCCGGTCGCCGTCTCCGTCAAACGCCAAGCCGATATCCGCCCGGCTCTCGAGCACCTTCGCGCGTAGCGACTCGGTGTACTGCGACCCGCAGTTCGCGTTGATGTTGAGGCCGTCCGGTTCGCAATGAATCGCGGTGACCTCCGCGCCCAGCTCGCGAAAGATAATCGGCGCGGCGCGATACGTCGCGCCGTTTCCGCAATCCAGCACGATTTTCATGCCCTCGATGCTGACGGACTCCGGGAACGCATTCTTGCAAAAGACAATATAACGCCCCAGCGCATCGTCGATGCGCTTCACCTTGCCGATCTCATCGGCCATGGGCCGGATATCCTTGATGCGGCCGGAGCTGATGAGGTCCTCGATCGCCTCCTCCTCCGCATCCGGCAATTTGTAGCCGCTGCGCGAGAAAATCTTGATCCCGTTGTCCTGATACGGATTGTGCGACGCGGAAATCACCATCCCCGCATCCGCCCGCATGCTGCGCGTAATGAACGCGATGCCCGGCGTCGGCATCGGGCCGACGAGCAGCACATCGACGCCCATCGAGCAGATACCCGCCGTCAGCGCGCTCTCGATCATGTAGCCGCTGACGCGCGTGTCTTTGCCGATCACGATCGTATGACGTCGTTCCTTGTGCTGCTTGCAGACATACGCCGTCGCGCGGCCGATCTCGAGCGCTGTTTCCGCCGTCATCGGCTCCTGATTCGCCACCCCGCGCACGCCATCTGTTCCGAACAAACGTCCCATGAGTCCGCTCCTTATTCCGCACCGGCAGCAATCGTCTCATCCACGATGCGCTGCAACCACGCTGTACCCGCCGCCTTGGCGGACGCCGGAAGCGCAGGCATCACCGCAAGGTAGTCGAGGCCCTCCCGCGCTGCCGCGATATCGGGGAGAAAGGCATCGCGGGCGCGCGCATCATCATGCGGCTTTTGAAGACGCTCCTTCACCTGCGGCCACCGCCGCGCGATCGACGCCTGAATATCCGCCTCGGCCGGCGCATCGGTCCGCAGCATCGCTGCAGATTCCTTCAATTTGCCCGTCCATTCCTCCAGCCGCTTGAGCCGTTCCCGCTCGACGGCGTCGAGTTGACGCAACGCCCCTTCCCAGCAATGCCGATGGTACACACCCGTGAGGAACAACACGCGCACATGTTTATACCATGCCTTCAACGCGCGAATGTTGCCGATGTAGGCGAGGTTATTGCGCCAAATCCGCGCCGCCCCGCGATACGCGCCCACGCGATAGGGCCGATTCCCCCCCGGCAACTCCGGCGCGCGCAGCAGCAGCCCATCGCCCGGCGCATCGCCGCGAAATACCGTGCCGGCCGGCGTCACGCAGCCGAACCCGATGCGCGCCGGTCCGACCAGGCCGCCCTGCCCGCCGAGAAACACCGGCGGCCGATCGAGAAACACGCCGTGCGGCACATCGCCGATCAGCGACGCGGTCGCCTTGTCTTGGTGCGGTGTGAAATTGAAATGGATGTAGGAAGAGCCGACTTCGCCGTGGTTCTTCCGGCTCGTCCCGCCTGCCATCAGCACGTCGCAGAAATTGATCAGGCTCCCCAGCGTCACAAACGGCAGCAGAATCGTCTGCTTCAACCCGACCGTATGCGCGCCGCTCGCCTCCTCCTCCAATAGCGTCCCCGGTCGCACATGCGCCCCGCTGCCGAGACTCGCTCCGTCGAGCAGAACTGCGCCGGACACATATCCCCCTTTCAGTTCCACATTCGCGCCAAGCTGCGAATCCTCCAGCGTCAACGGCGCTTCCGCGCCGAGCACACACCCCGGCCCGACACTCGTCATCGCGCCGCTCAACCGGCACCCGGGATGTATCGACGCATCGGGCGCAATGCGCTCCGGCACGATGGAACTGTCCACATGCACCAGGGCGGGCTGCGGCATGCGCACGCCCCGTGCCAACAGCGCGCGGACATTCGGAGATAGAGATGCGTCAGCCATGCGATTATTTCAACAGCAGCCCTATCGCCACACCAACCGCCGCGCAGGCGAGAATGAACACCGACTCCGACATCCGGATCGTCGTCACGATCAGGTGCACATTGATCGACCCGTGATTCAGCACGGCGATCAGGGCCACCAGCCCGATCAAGATCAATCCAATCAACTTCGATTTGCTCATAGTGCCTCAGCGCGGCGCGTGGAGATCAAATCACCGCTCGGATGTACTTTGCCTTGAGCAAGCGCCACAAGACAACGAGAAAGGCGGTCAGCGGAATGCCGAGGATCATCCCCAGCAAACCGTTCAACGCCGTCCCCCAGAAAAACAGCGCGAAAATTATCGCCATCGGATGCAGCCCCGTGCGCTGCCCCATGATGCGGGGCGTCAACACATAACTCTCGATCGTCTGCACCACGGCAAACACAACTACCACAGCGGCGAGCAGTCCGGGCCCTCCTCCCTGCTGAAAAAAGGCGAGCGGCAGCACGACGGCCAAGCCGATAATGTTTCCGAGGTACGGAATGATGTTCAGGAATCCAAAGAGCAACCCAAGCGCCACCCCATATTGAAGACCGGCCACCCCAAAACCGATCGCATACAGCGCCCCCTGCGCGAGCGCGATCACAATCTGCCCTCTAAAAAACGCGACCATGATGTTCACGAACTCGCGCACAAGGTAAATCACATCCTCGCGGGTCTCCTCCTTGAGAAACGGCATCAATTGCCGCACACCCGCCAGCGAAATCGGCTGCGCCGTCAGCATAAAAAACAAATATACCGGCAGCACCAGCCAACTCGCCAGGCCGCCCAGCACAGCGAAGACGCTCATCCCCGCTGACACCGCTCCGCGCGCCGCCGACATGGCCTGCGCCGCGAGCCAGCCGCTGCGCGAGCGCAACTCGCCCTTCACCGCGTCGCCCTGCTCCACCCAGAACGCCGCGAGCTGCGGCGTCCAGGCTTCGATACGGGCGGAAACATACTCGATCCATGTCGGAAGCTGGTCCAACAAACTCCGCACCTGCCCCGCCACCATCGCCCCGAACGCCCACACCGCACCCGCCAGCGGAGTGGCCAAGGAAATAAACACAATCGTAACCGCGAGCCACTTGCGCCGAACGCGTTTCAACAACCACACATAGTACGGCCGCAGCATCAACGCCAGTATGCCCGCCACCGCCACCGGCATCAGCACCGGCGAAAAGGTAGCGACGAACCGCGCGAGCAGGTGGAAAATGAAATACAGCAGCCCGCAAATCACCGCGACGCCGAGAATCGTCAGCGCCGCAGCAATCACCTTTCGTTGCCGCGGGCCCAGTTCAAGCGCTTGCATGCGACGGAGTGTAAGCGAGGCGCCCCCCGTGCTCAAATCCTATCGGCTCAGGCAAATGCCGGCGCTCAAAAACGATCCTTCCTCGCCCGCCGCGCGGAAAACTCCTCCAGCGACCGCGCGCGTACGAATGGATTCGTCGCCCGTTCCATACCGATCGTGGAGGGCAGCACAGCTTCCCCCGCGAGATGCTTTTCGCGGATGTCATTAAGTCGCTGAATCATCGCCTCATTCCCCGGCTCCTCCGCGAGCGCGAACGCGAGATTGGACTCCAGATAATCGTGCCCGCAATACACATGCGTCTCGTCCGGCAGCGCCATCAGTTTCCGCAACGACCCATACATCAGCCCCGGCGGCAATCCATTGAGGCGCCCGCATCCCGATGCAAAAAGACAATCCCCCGAAAACAACAGGCCTGGATCTGGCTTGGGCAAATAAAACGCCGTATGCGACCGCCGATGCCCCGGCGTATCCAGCGCCTGCACCTCAAGTCCCTGCCATTCGAACGATCGATCCGCGCCCGACGGCTCCTCGATGGCGATTCCATTGCCAGACAATTCCGGAACACCGCCTACGTGGTCCGGATCATGATGCGTGATCCAGATTCCGCTCAACCGCGCATGGCGGGCGCGCAACACGCGGCGCACCGGTTCCGCAACCGGCGGGTCAACTGCGATCGCCGCCCCCTCGCGGATCATCACATAGAAGACATTATCGCCCCACGGCAGTAGCGCGACATCGAGACCCGGATACGACTGCACCCAGATTTTTTCCATGCCCTGTAATTTACACAGCATGGAAGTCCAAAAAAAATATTTTACAGAGCATGGAACTCGACGGGCGCGAAAGCCGGAACGCTATTGACCTGCCCGTCCCGCCCGCTATCGTGCGGGTGCGACGGGCGGTTAGCTCAGCGGTAGAGCATCTCGTTTACACCGAGGGGGCCGGGGGTTCGAATCCCTCACCGCCCAGGCGCGCTCTTTATCGCCATGACGAGTCCATCGGAACCGAAGCCCATTTCCCGCTGCCGCATTTGCGGTTCTACCCGCCTCGCGCGCATACTGGATTTCGGTCCGCAACCGATCTGCAATCGGTTTCTACGCACACGGGATGAATCAGAGGACCGATTCCCGTTCGCCGTTCTGCAGTGTGCATCGTGCGGCGTCTTGCAACTCGAACAGGTCGCTCCGCCGGAGGCCCTTCGCCCGCGATACGACTGGATCACCTACCGCGAGGCAGAGGGGCACCTGGATCAGCTTGTCGAAGACGCGATCGCCGCGTCGGGCATCGATCCCCATGCGCGTGTGATCGGATCGAATTACAAAGACGCCACCACGATCGAACGGTTCCGCAGGCGCGGTTTCGCGCGCGCCGATATGCTCGATCCGCGGCGACACCTCGGGGTGGACGTCGACCGCGCGGAGATCGAAACGGTGCAGGACCGGCTCACCGAGGATCGGATGCGCGCGCTCGTGGAACGGGAGGGACCTGCCGACCTTGTCATCATGCGCCATGTGATCGAACACACGCACGACATTCACCGATTTGCGCGCGCGGTGCACGCGCTCGTGCGTCCGGGCGGATGCGCGGTTTTCGAAGTGCCCGATTTTGTGCCCAGTCTCGTGCACTTCGATTACAGCACACTCTGGGAGGAACACGTCTACTGCTTCACGCCCGCCACGCTCCCTGCGACGTGTGCGCGTCTCGGATTCGAGGTGCTGCGAGTCGAGAACTATCGCTACCCCATCGAGAATGCGCTGGTTGTGATGGTCCGTGTGCCCGAGAAGTTGGTCCCTCGCCAACCAGCACCGATCGATCTGTCGCGCGAGCTTGAATGGGGCTGCGCGTACGGCGAACAGCATCCGAAGATCGCTGCGCGATTACGGAACCGCCTCGAGGATTTCAACCGCCGCGAGGGGCCGGTGGCCCTGTTCGGCGCAGGACATCTCGCGTGCAAGTACATAAACTTCATGGGCATTGCGGATCTTCTCCGCTTCGTGGCGGATGGCGACCCGAAGAAGATGGGCCTTTTCATGCCTGGGTCGCGGCTGCCGATCGTGCACCCGGACCAGCTCTACGCCCAACGCATTCGCCTCTGCCTGCTCGCGTTGAGCGCCGAGAGCGAGGCGCGCATCCGCGAAGTCTTCAACGCGTTCACCGATAGCGGCGGCGAGTTCGCCTCCATTTCGCCGATCAGTCCCACCCGACTCGTCTTTTGATGCTAATTATGAACACAGAATCCCGACTAGAACGTACTGCCCCTGGGGTGCTTTCGACGACCGACGCGATTGTGCGCATCGGCGCGGATGCGATCGAGCGCGTGAAGATAGAGGCGCGTCGAAGCGCGCGTAAACGCGCGCGTATTAATGCGCATGCCGATCCAGACGCGCTCGTCCACGAAATGCTCATCGCGCTCGATCGCGAAACGTATCTGCGTCCACACCGGCACATCGAAAAATCCGAATCGTTCCACGTGATTGAAGGGCAGGCGGACGTGGTGATGTTCGACGAGGCCGGCGAGATCGCGGAGGTCATCCGCATGGGGCCGCCCGGCGGAGAGCGTTGTTTCTTTTATCGCCAGTCAGAAGCGCGGTTCCACACCTTGGTCATTCACGCGCCGATGTTCGTGATTCACGAGACGACCAACGGACCGTTTGCCGCCGATCGCACGATTTTTGCCGACTGGGCGCCGGAGGAAGGAACGCCGGACGCGGATGACTACATGGCCGCATTGCGCGAGCGCGTCGCGCGGTTTCTCACCGGGGTGACGGATCGGAGATAGCCCGGCCGAGCAGCCGCGCGGCTGCCGCAATATCCTCGATTCGGCTGAATTCGTCTGGGTGATGGCTGATTCCATCGCGGCTGGCGACGAAGATCATCGCGGTCGGCAGATACGGCGCCAAAATCGCAGCATCATGCAGCGCGCCGCTGGGGACGCGATGGAACGGGATCGCGCACGCCTCCGCTGCGCGCTGGAGCCGCTGGATCACGCGCTCATCGAGGGGGGCGGGCGATTGGTTTTCGGTCTCGGTGACCACCAGCTCCAGGTTTCGGGCGGAAGCAACCGCGGAAATGCGATCTCGAAGCCTTTTGTCGCCCGCCTCCAGTATATCGCTCGTCTGCGCGCGAAAATCGATCGTGAAATCAACTCGTCCTGCGATCACATTGAGCGCATTGGGGAACGCATCGAGCCGGCCCACGGTCATGACGGTGTAGTCGAGATCGTCGGCCAATGCGCGGCCGATCCGCTCCACCTCGCAGACGGCCTCGGCGGCGCCGGCCAATGCGTCGCGGCGTTCATGCATACGGGTCGAACCCGCGTGATTCCCCTGCCCGCGCAGGGTGACGATGTACTGCTTGCGCCCGTTGATCCGGTCCACCGCCGCAACCGAAAGCCCGCGGTTCCAGAGCGAGAGTCCCTGCTCGGGATGGATTTCGATAAAGCCGCGATAGCGGGATGAATCGAACCGCTGCGCGTCCATCGCCTCGCGTCGAACACCGAATGCGGCGCCGGCCTCGAAGTAATTTCGTCCTTCCCGGTTTCGCACCGCTGCGAGTTGCTCGACAGAAAGCGCGCCGACCCAGCTTCGGCTGCCCAGCATGCCGAGTCCAAAGGTTGTGCCCTCCTCCTCCGCAAACACGATCAGTTCGAGTTCCACGCCGCAGCGCAGTAGCTCGAGCGCGCATACGACGCCGGACACGCCGTCAAATTTGCCGCCCGTGGGGACCGAATCGATGTGCGAGCCGGATAACCAGAGCGGCTTGTCCCAGCCGGACTCCACGAGGCGGATGTGAAGATTGCCGTGCGCGTCGATGCGGTGCTCGCACCCGGCGCGCGCGGCTTCGTCGATGACATACTGACAAGCTCGACCCCACGGCTCGGAGAACGTGGGCCGGCTGTATCCGAGCTCCGGCGGGCATTCAGAAAAAGCAGCGATGGTTTCGATATCGCGGGCCAGGCGCTTGGGGTCAATGTGCATACAATCTTTGGCGGGTCCGGAGCCCCCGCCCTGCCGACTACAGGGGAAAATCGCGATTCACATTTTTATAGTAAATGTATCGTGTCGGCGTCTGACCCGTCGCGTAGTAGCACTGCGGACAGTACGGACCCATCCAGATAAAGTCTGACCCCTCAACCTCCATCCACCGATTACCGAGATAATACAGGCCCTTGCCGCCCAGCACATACAACCCGTGCTCCATGACGTGCGTCTCGGTGTACGGCAGGCTGTGACCGACTTGGAAGGTAAAGATGTTCATGGCCATGTCGTACGCGAACGCGTCAGGGATCAACGTTTGCAGCAATGCGCCTTCGTCGCCCATGTACACCTCGCCACGCACGGCGGATTGGTTTCCGACGAGCGGCTTGAAGCACTCGACGCCGTGCAGCGGCTCGTAGCGCTTGCGCAAAAGCAGCAGCGCCGTTTTTGCGCGAGCAGTCAGGCGATAACCGCAATCGGGCGGCAGCAAGGCGAAACCGCCCGCGGTCAGTGCGTGCAGGCCGGGTCCGGTCCGCTCGCTCGTCAACGCCAGCTCGGCCTCGCCTTCGAGCATGTAGAGAAAGTGTTCGATTGCCCCATCCGGCAAATGTTCGCCATGCTGTCCGGGTTCCATGTCGATGCGGTATTCCGCAAAGTTCGCCCCGATGGCGGGCGCGGCAAAAACCCGGACCAACGCATCCGGCCATTCGGGCAGCCGCGAATACGGAATGCCGCCGATCGGCAACAACGCGAAATTTCGTTCGACCTGAGTCCTGCTGCCAAGAAGTCCGAACTGACTATGCATGTGTGCAGGCTACGGACGTCAATTGGGCAAATCAAGCGCAACCACAGCCCCCTCTCCCACCGCGTGGGTGAGGGTTGGGGTGAGGGCATCATTCCCCCAGCTCGCCGACCTCGGAGATCCCGCCCCCCATTCGCCTTCGCCATTCGAATACTGTAGATACGACACTCCGCCGCTGGAGATTTTCGTCTTCACACTTCCGCCGGCTAATCGGTCGAACTACAGCACGAGGAAGAACTCACCGGATCGGAGATCGACGTGATCCGCGCACGCGTCTTCCGCCTCTCCCTCTCCCACTGCGTGGGAGAGGGTTGGGGTGAGGGCATCATTCCCCCAGCTCGCCGACCTCGGAGATCCCGCCCCCCCATTCGCCTTCGCCATTCGGATTCTGCAATTCCGGCGCTTCATCCCCGGAGATTCTCGTCTTCACACTTCCGCCGGCAGAAAAGCGGAACTACAGCCTCACCAAAACGGCGTCGTGCGCTTGTCCACCACCATCATGTGCGGGAAGCACGTGATGAATGAGCCGCCCTGTTCAAGGAATCGCTGATGGTTCCGAATGATGGGCTTCGAATGAACCCATGCAAGGATGACCGCGAATTCGGGCTTTTGCTCGTAAAGCGCAGAGGTCGGCAACACAGGGATGTGATGGCCGGGACTGTACATCCCCTGCTTCTCAGGATTGTCGTCGACGATAAACTTGAGCAACGGGCCGAGTTCGAAGTGATAAAGCAAAAGCGTGCCGCCACGCGCCGCGCCGAATCCCGCCAGCGTGTTCCCCTCGTTATGCAGTCGGCGCAGCAAGTCGCGCATCTCGTCCCGCACGCGATTGACCTCTGCGGAGAATTGCTTGAGCGTGGCGGGTTCGGCCAGCTTGCGTTCCCGCTCCAGCGCAAGCAGCGCATCCACGCTCGGCGCGACCGTGCGGGGACCGCCGATGCGCTGCGCGGCGCCGATTAGCGATCCCCCCTGAATCGAAACGCGCTCCACATCGAATAGCTCCAACCCATGCCGCCGCAAAAACGATTGGAGCGCCGCGACCGTGTGATAGCAGAGATGCTCGTGAAAAATCGTGCCGAGCAGCATTTTGTCGACCACGTCCATCAGGTAGGAGACTTCGAACACGAAGATGCCATCATCCGCGAGCAGTTCGCGCACGCTATCGGCCATGCCGGCCATGTCATCGGTGTGGGCAAAAACGTTGTTCGCGGATACGACGCGAGCGGGGCCGTAGTCCGCTCGCACGCGGCGCGCGAGTTCGGGCGTCATGAACTCCGGGAGCGTTTCGATGCCGCGCTCGCTCGCGAAGCGCGCAATGTTTTCCGCGGGGTCAATACCGAGCACGCGGCAGCCATGCTGTTTGAAAAAGCGCAGAAAGGTGCCGTCGTTGCTGCCGATGTCCACCACCAACGCATCCTTCGGCACCGCATGCTTGCGAATAACAGCCGATGCGTACTCCTCAAAATGCTTCACCAAGCCTGGCGAATTGCCGCTGAAATAGGTGTAGTGGCCGAACAAAATGTTCGGATTGACGACGTCGAGCAACTGGACATGACCGCACGCCCGGCACATGTACATATCGAGCGGAAAGCAGTCTTGCGGTTCGTGGAGGCGCTCTTTCGTCACATAGGCGTCGCCGGGCGGGGTAGCGGTGATGGGCACGACCAATTCAAGTTCGGACGAACCGCAGAGGCGGCACGTCGTTCGACGGGTGACGGGTGCATTCATATCAAGTCTCCAAAAGGCGCCTATTTCGCGGCGAAATCATAGGCATCCCGCGATCCGACTCAATAGCGCGCTTTCCTGTGGCTACGAGTCCGCAGGCAACACCAGCGGGCGCGGATCTGTGGTCAATCGTGGAAGTTCATCGATCGAAATCGCATCGATGCGCCGCACTTCATCCGGCGTCAACGCCACCTCGGCCGCGCGAAGACAATCCTCCGCGTTCTTCCATCGCATGCTGCCGGGGATGGGCAGGATGCACGGTGACCTTGCGAGAAACCACGCAATCATCAATCGCCACGGCGAAACACCGCGCGCCGCTGCCAATTCTGCCAATACACGGGTGTGGTGAAGCTGCTGCGCCAGCCCCAACCCGCCCACGGGACGGTACGGAAGAAAACAGATATTTTCCCGCTCGCAATAGGCCAACACGCCGTCCCGCTCCGGATCGCGGCACCAAAGGTTGTATTGATTCTGAACGGTGACGATGTCCACGACGGACCGCGCCTCTTCGATCTGCGCGACGGAGTAGTTCGAGATGCCCACGTGGCGCACCAGCCCCTCGTCCACCGCGCGGCGCGCGGCGGCCATGGAATCGCGAATCGGCACGCGAGGGTCCGGCCAATGATGCTGCCAGAGGGCGATCGGTTCTCGCCCGCCGAGCGCTTCATGGCTCGCGCGAATAACGTCGTACAAATGCTCTGGCGCGCCTTTTCGCAGCCATCGCCCATTGACGCGAATCGCGCCGCCCTTGGTGGCCACCACGATGCGGGAGGCATCGCCTGTCCAGGAGGACAGCGCGCGCGCAATGAGCTTCTCGTTGTGGTGCTGATCGCGCTCGTCGTCGCAATACGAATAGGCGGTGTCAATGAACGTGACCCCGAGATCGAAGACACGGTGGAGGGTGTCGATGGCCTCCGCTTCGGGCACGCGTTCGAGCGAGAGGGCCATCGCGCCGTAGCCGACAATGCTGACGCGCGTTTCGGTGTTCCCCAGTAGTCGCTCGCGCATCGCGCCTGCTCCTACAGCGCGATCAGGCAGCGCCCGTTGACTGCGCCGCTGCGCATGTCGGCGATGGCTTGGTTGATCTCGGTCAGCGGATATCGGCGTCCAACCAGCGGCGCAAGGTCCAGCTTTCCATGCTCGACGAGGCGCACGTAGCGCGGGATATCGATATCTGGCACCGACTCGCCGCCGTGCGACCCCTCTAGTTCTTTTTCAAAATGAAGCGGCAGCGTGTAGATCGACACCAAGTCGCCCTTCTTCGGAACTCCGACGAGTATTGTGCGTCCGCGGGCAGAGGTCAGTCGATAGGCCATCTCGATCACGCGAGGCTGACCGGTATTGTCCACCGCCACATCGAGTCCTGAAACACCGATGAGCGCACGAATCTCGGCCTCGACATCCCGGCCATCGGCCACGATCCCGTGCGTGGCCCCAAGCTTTTTCGCGAGCTCGACCCGGCCGGGATGCACATCGACGGCGATGATCGGATACGCGGACACCATCGCGGCGGCTTGGACGATGTTGAGACCGATCCCGCCCGCGCCCAGAACCGCGATCGACTCGCCGATGCGAAGCCGTGCATTGTTGTTAACAACGCCGAAACCCGTCGTGACCGCGCACCCCATCAGTGCGGCAGATTCCGGATCAAATGCCGGAGGCACTGGCGTCAACCGGTTTTCCGAAATGATAGCCATTTTGTTGAACGTGGTGACCCAGCCCGCATTGATCGGGCCGATAGGCGAATCATACCGGGGCGCGGGGGCCTCGATCCCCGACGCGCGCCGCCAGTGCAGGACGACACGATCGCCGGACTTCACGCGCTTGACGCCATCCCCGCATTCCAACACCTCGCCGCAGC
This sequence comes from uncultured bacterium, assembly GCA_937958885.1. Taxonomy (GTDB): domain Bacteria; phylum Verrucomicrobiota; class Kiritimatiellia; order CAIVKH01; family CAIVKH01; genus JAMLJG01. Next base: position 72,624 of record CALGMT010000001.1, read on the forward strand.
CTTCGTGCCCGAGGAGATGCGGCAGGTACGGATCGGGTCCCTTCACGCCGTCGATTTCGCCGAGCTGCGAACCGCAGATGCCGCTGGTGAAGAGGCGGACCAACACCTGCCCATACCGCAAAGGCGGGATTTCGATTTCCACGAGTTCCAGCGGCTTGCGCTGCTCGACGAGAACGGCGGCGAGCGTTTTCATGCGATCATTCGAAATAAATGAAGGAGTGGTCGCCGGTGTAACCGGTCAGCTTGAACCACCACGCCCACTCCTCGGGCGTGCAAAACATTTCGCAGGTCAATTGCCAGTAGAGCAAGTTCACCTTTTCCTGCTCATTGCGATAGGATTCGACGCAGAGATACTTCCGCTTTGCGACGCGTTCCATCTCCTTGAGCGCATCGTACAGCTCGTAGCAGTACAGGTTGTGCAGCGTGTTGATACTGATGGCGAGATCGAAGGAACCGTCCTCGAATGGAAGCTTGCTCGCCGAACAGACGCGCAGGAATGGTTTAACCTCTTCCTTTGCGTGCTCGATTGCGTAACTTGAAATATCGATGCCTGCAACTTCGAGGCCGGGCACGACCTGCGTCAGGTCATACAGCAGAAACGCCTTGCCGCAGCCAATATCGAGCACGCGCATGCCCGGCTTCAATTGGTAGTGATCCGCCATCGCCTGCGCGACAGAGCGCCAACGTCCGTCATAGCGGTAGCCTCCGTAGCCCGTCTTGCGGTCGCCGTCCCAATAGTCCACCGCCCACTGCTTCGCAAGGACGGCGGCTTCCGCCTTTGGAAACTCGTTCACCCGCGCGAGGTAGTCGCGCTTTGTGGCTTTGTGGACGCTTGAAAGAAAATCGATATACATGATTACGCCTCCAGCGCGCGCGCAATGCGCTCCGCGATTTGCTCGCCGCGCAGACCGCAAATCCCGCGCGCGTATTCCTGCTCGCCCGATTCATGGCGAAATTCGTCCGGCATGCCGAAGCGCAGCACACGCGGACCGCGGGCATCGGCGTCGGCGGCCCATTCGAGCACGGCGGATCCGAATCCGCCGGCAAGCGCATGTTCCTCGATCAGCGCGACGAGCCGGTGCCGTCCGAAAATCAACGACAGCAATTCGGCATCCAGCGGCTTGACGGTCGGCATGTGAACGACTTCGGCCGCAATGCCGCGCGCAGCGAGCGCATCCGCTGCATGAAGCGCCTCGGCCAACACAAGCCCTGTCGCGATCAAGCAAGCATGATCGCCCGAGCGCAGCGAGCGCCCCTTGCCGATCTCGAATGGCGGTGGGTTCGGATCCAACGTAGGCTCGCCTTTTTTGCCGATCCGAATATAAACCGGTCCGTCGTGCGCGAGCGCGGCGCGCAACGCGGTACGCGTCTCTGGCGGATCGGCGGGCGCAAGGACGGTCAACCCTGGCAGCGCGCGCAGAATCGCCATGTCCTCAAATGAGTGGTGCGTGGGGCCAAGCGAGGCATATGACAACCCCGCACCGACCCCGACAATTACCAGCGGGGCCTCGTTGTAGCACACATCGAGCTTAATTTGTTCGAAGCAGCGCGCGGTGATGAACGTCGTGATCGTATAGGCGACCGGTTTGAGTCCGGAAAGAGCCATTCCCGCGCCGACGCTGATCATATTCGCCTCGGCGACGCCGCAGTTGAAGAAGCGACCGGGGCATTTCGCTTGAAACTCATTGAAGAGGCGGTTGCCGATGTCGCCGGAGAGCAGGTGAATCCGCGCGTCGGCCTGCGCGAGCCGGGTGATCTCGTTGGCGAACGCGTTTCTCATGCGAGCCCCAGCTCCTTGCGCGCTTTTTCCACTTCTTCCGCCGTGGGCACGCGGTAGTGCCAGTTGTTGTCGTCCTCCATGAAGGAGCACCCCTTGCCCTTCACGGTGTGGCAAATGGCGATGCGGGGACGTTCTGAAGGCGGCGCGGACAGAAAATCCACCAGCGCCTGCATGTGATGACCGTCGAATTCGACAGCGTCCCAACCAAAGGCAGCCCACTTTTCGCGGAGCGGATTCAGCGCGAGCACTTCGTCGCTGCGGCCTGTCGCTTGCCACTTGTTGTAGTCCACCATCGCGACGACATTCGTCAGCTTGTTCGCGGCTGCGAACAGCGCGGCCTCCCAGGTCGAGCCTTCGTTGCACTCGCCATCGCTGATGATCGCGGCGACCCGGTAGGATTTTCCGAGCGAGCGAGCGGCGAGCGCCATTCCGAGACCGACCGCCAAGCCGTGACCGAGCGAACCGGTCGCCACCTCGACGCCGGGCGCGGTGTGCGGACCCGGATGCTCTTGAAAACGCGATCCCTCGCGGTTGAAGGTCAACAGGTCCTCGCGCGGGAAATAGCCTCGATACGCGAGCGCGGTATAGAGCGACATCGCCGCATGGCCTTTGCTCAAAATCACGCGATCGCGGTCCGGATCGCGGGGATTTGCGGGCGTAACGTGGAGCGCGCCGCTGAAGTAGCACGCGACCAACATGTCCACGCACGAGAGCGCCGAGCCAAGATGCGGCGTGTCGGCGCGATGCGACATGCCGATGACCTCGCCGCGCATTTCGGCGGCGATTCGTTCCAATTCGGAAATGGAGGGGCGGCTCATGGCTTGTGCTGATACGCGCGGGGCGCGTCCTTCAAGTCGTTCCACCACTCGCGCATCCAGCGTACGGTGTCATCCACAATCGTTTCCAACTCGCGCGTAGGCGTCCAGCTCAGTTCCTCTCTCGCGCGCGTCGAATCCAACAAATAGGCGGCGTCCTGCCCCAGCCGCGCCGGAGCGACGTCCACGCAGTCATCGAACGATACCCCCATGCGCGCGCAAATCATCTCGACGAGTTCACGGATGCTCGCGCGCCGCTCGGTGGAGAAATGATAGACCGAGCCCGGCTTGGCTCGCTCCGCGACCCGTCGCGTGCCTTCGCACACATCTTCGATGTGGATGAACGAGCGCACGGACGTGCCCCCGCCTTCGAGTTTGAGCCGCTCTCCCGAAAGGATGCAGAAGATCGTGCGCGGCACGATGCGGTAGAGCGCCTGCGCGGGTCCGCACACGTTCGCCGAGCGCGTGAACGCGACGGGGAATCCGTACGCCCGCTGGTAGGCAAAAAGGTTCATGTCGCACGCGGCTTTCGAGACCGCGTACGGCGTGCTCGGATTGTACGGGGCGTCTTCGCGAACAAGTCCGGATGTGTTGCCGTAAACCTCCGGCGTGGAGGCCTGCACGAATTTTTTGATAAAGGGAAATTTTCGCAGCTCGTCATGCAGCGCGGCCATCGCCAGCAGATTCGTCCGGTACCAGTCGAGCGGACGCTCCCAACTTTGCGCGACCATGCCTTGCGCGGCAAAATTCACCACATACTCCGGCTGGAATTCCGCGACCAGGCGGACGAGCCGGGGCAGGTCGCTGTTGAGATCGATCTGGTGGAACTGAAAGTTCCGCGCGTCCGCCCATCGGTACGGCAAGAACGCGGGAATCGGCTCGGGCGAGCGGCTCACGCCGATCACGGCGTCGCCGCGCGCGAGCAGGTGGGCGACATAGCTGGCGCCGGAGAACGAGTTGCTGCCGATGACGAGATGTCGCGCGCCGCTCATTTCAGCCCAATCTTTTTCATGCGCTGGATATTGAAATACCGATCGTTCGTCATCGAATCGGGCAACAATCCGGCGCGGAATGCCTTGATCAGATCGCGCGCGCCGTCCTCGATCGTGAAGCGCGGCGTGAACCCGAGCACGCGGCGTATTTTCTCGGACGAAATGTGATAGGATCGAATGTCGTTCGACGGAGTCGTCACAATCTCGATGTCGCCGCGATCGGGCATTTCGCGCAGCACGACCTCGCGGACGACGCGCGCGGTTTCGGACACGCTGAAATTCTGATATGCGGCGTTGAAGATCTGCCCGGCGATGGGATCGTCCTCCATCCGCAGCAACAGAAGATACAAATCGATCATGTCCTGCATGTGCAGATTGGGCCGCATCTGCGAGCCGCCAAAAACCGTAATTTTTCCTGCATTCACCGCGTGGTTGGTGAGGATGTTGACCGTGAGGTCGAGCCGCTGGCGCGGGGAATAGCCGCAGATCGTCGCGGGCCGCACGATGACCGGCGCGAAATTCGGCGATTGCGCCTCCAGCAGCACCGGTTCGCACATGGCTTTGAACTTGTTGTAGAGCGAAACGGGCACGAGCGGGTGCTCTTCCGTCACGTTCGGATCATCGCTCACGCCATACACGCTGCCGGAAGACGCGTGAATGAACCGGCGAACGCCCGCGTCGCGAGCCAAGCGGACGAGCGGAATGAACGCCTCATAGTTGATCGTCCGGCTGAGCGACTCGTCGAGCTCGACGCTCGGATCGTTCGAAATGCAGGCGAGGTGAATCACCGCGTCGCACCCCGTCAATGCACGGCGGACCAACTCCGTATCGCGTATGTCGCCCTCGATTTCCTCAAGGTTCGGGTTTCCCCGGACGGCGTTCAGCGGCTCGCGCCCATAGATGTAGAGATCGAGCACCCGAACGGCATAGCCGGCTCGGAGCAGTTGCGGAACCAGCACAGCGCCGACATAGCCGGCGCCGCCGGTGACCAGTATGCGGTCGAATTTGCGCGATTCGCTCATGAAACTCCTTCCGCAGGCGTCTGCGCCTGCACCATGTCCATGTAATTATGCAAAATGACGGCGTGTGCGGATTCGGCGAATCCGTACGCGCGGGCCGGCACATAGAAATTCAAATCGCCCGATTGCCGCAGCGGGTTGTCCTGCGCCATCGCCGAAAGGGTCACCAGCGTGAGGCCGCGCTCGCGCGCGACGCGCGCGGCGGCGAGGACATTCGGGGATCTGCCGGAGCTGCTGATCGCGATCAGCATGTCGCCCTCCGACGCGCGGCGTTTGAGCGGCTCGGCGAAGACTTGCTCGAAGCTGATGTCGTTCGAGATGGCCGTAATGAGCGAGAGATCGGAGAACACCTCCGTGTGCAGGTGGCCGTTTTTCGCGAGATCCGCCGCGAAGTGGCTGGCCATCGACGCGCTCGCGCCGTTGCCGATCAGATAAATCGCGCGCCGGTTCTCGCGCAACTCCAGCGTGCGCGCGCACCAGCGCGCGAAGCCCTCGTTCGGATCGAGCTCCGCGCCCGCGCGATCGCGGACGGACAGCGCGCGCAGGGTGTCCAAGAGGGCTTCGAGGTGTTGCGACCAGTGTGCGTTCATGCGGATCATTTCAACAGCGTTTCGATTTGCTTGATCAGGCCCGCGCGGTCGATGGATTTTTCGTTGCCGACCACCGACACGGCCCACGCGCCCGCGACATTGCCCGCGAAGGCCACCATCTCGGCCGGCGCGCCGACCGCCGCCAGCAGCGAAGAAACGGAGAGCGACGCATCGCCGGCCCCGACCCGATCCACCACTTTCTGCGCCAGCGCGGGCACGTGATGGAAACCGGTTGCGCGGTCGAGCACAATACTGCCGCGGCTGCCGCGCGTAACGGTGATGAGCGGGCAGTCGAGTTTCGCCGACAGCGCGGTCATCATCGGCTCGACTTCCCCGCGCAGATCGCGCGCCTCGAGCCGCATTTCTTTTTCCGCCAGCGAGATAAAGTCTGCGCGCGGATACTTCGAAATGACATTGTATCCGTGGTTTCCGGCGTTGGCCTGCGTGTTCAGGCAGAGGAACTTCGCGCGCCGCGCGAGGATCTCCACGGCGCGCGGGGTGATCATGCCGTGCCCGAAGTCAATGACGATCACCACATCGAACTGCGGCACAAGGCGCTCCAGGGCCTCGCAGACGGCGGCGTCGTCCTCGGGCTCCAACGCGGCGTCGTTGATGTGATAGACCTCGAGCATTTTGGTAAAGAAATAGTGTTCGATGAGGCGTTTTTTCACGATCGTCGGCGAATTCCGCCGCACAAGGTAATGCGCGTCGATCGTCGGCTTGACGTGTTCGCGGATGAACTCCAACTGATCGTCGCGATCGCCGATCTGGGTCGCCATCGCGACGCGATCGACGAAGGCGGCGACGTGATTGGCCGCAGCGAGGATGCCGCCCGCGAAGCGTTTGGAATACAGGCTTTTCACCGCGAGCGTCGGCTCCTTGGAGGACTTGCCGATCGCCTCGCAGAATTCGTAGTCGTCGATGATCGCCTCCCCCACCAGCAGTACGGAACGGGTGCCGGCCTCGGCGAGGCGCTCCCGGATGGCGGCGGCCGGGTGCCGCTTGCCGAACGCGGAGAGGAAATCCTTGACCTCGGGGGAATAGCCGGAGGCGTAGCGGTTGATGAGGTTGGAGGAACTGAAGACGATATCGTCGGTGAAGGCGATGGTCCCGCCGATGGAGGTGACGGCATCCTGTTCCAGTTGGATGCCGCCGGTCGCGTCGTTCTTCGCGTCCCGATATTCGGACCCTTTCACATAGATGTCCGGCTTGAGCAGATGGATTGTTTCGACAGCGGTCGGCCACTGGTTGAGCGCGACGGCATCGACCATGTGGAGGGCGGCGATCGCCTCTAGGCGAAGCGCCTCGGGAAACGCCGGGCGGTCGGGGCCCTTGTTGACGAAGCGATCCGGCGTGACGGTGACGACGAGCACATCGCCCATTTCGCGCGCGAGCTTGAAATGGCGGATGTGACCGATGTGCAGCAGATCAAAGCAGCCGTGACAGTGGACAACTTTGCGACCGAGCAGCTTCTGTTCCGAAATCCATTCGGCGAGCTTTTCGAGCGTGAAGTATTTTGAAGGGTCGGGGGCCATGGATATGGAAAAGCGGATATAGTCTGGGCGCGATCAAGGCGTGACAATCTCGAAATCGTACACAAATAGAAAATTTGGCGGACCGGCGAGCGTTTTCACGGCCAGTTGGTCGCCGGGCGCAAGGTCCCACGGACCCCATTGGGCCTGCCAGCCGTCCGATTTCCCGACCTGCTCTTCGGACAAGCGCACCCATTGACCGCCGCGGACCAACCAGATCGAGAGGCGGCCCGACGCGGGCGCCGCGCCGCGCGCGCGAACGACATAGGAGGCGGGCGCGGGAAGGGCCAGCGCCAGCCGCGCGTCCTCCGCGGTGGGAGCGGCGAGAACGATGCCCTCGCGGGTTTGCGCATAGCGCCAGCCCGCGCCGGTGGGCCAGATGGAGGGCCGGCCCGCCTGCATGCGCTCGCGCCAAATTTCTTCCGGGGTGCGCCAGCGCGCGACAAACGCGGCCATATCCTGCATCTTGTAGCCGTGCGGGCTGAAGCCCCAGCGCCACAATTTCGCGAGCGTCGGATCGTGGAATCGCGCGCTGTTCGGGAACTGCGTTGTCCAATTCCATAATTCCTGATGCGGATAGAATGCGCTCGTCGGGGGCTCCGTGATCAGCACCGTTTCGGGATAGCGGCGGAAAACATCGCGCGCCTGATCGCTCCGCCACGCGTACACCTCGCGCGGGATGCCGGCGTTCGGGTGATCCGCATAGACCGCCTGACGCCCGGGCGTCGCCAGCGCGCCGGGCACTTCCCTGAGAAAGTAGCCGTTGCGCCACATGTAGAGCCCGCCCGGCGGCACGTGCTCGATGATCCAGTCGCGGGTGATCGAAAACGGCATCAGCTTGTCGCGGATCGCATACAGGGTTTGAAACGGGGCGCGATGCCACAGCGCGAGCAGCGCGGTTGCCGCGACGGCTACCACACGGCCCGCGAGTGCGCTGCGCGCGGCGAGACGTTCGTGCACATCCGCCAATCCGATACCCGCAAACGCAATGAAGGGGAGGAAGACGACCGCCAAATAACGCGGATAGAAGTCGCGCATCAGCACCGCGAAAAAGATTAGCGTCGGCACCACGACTAACGCTGCATGCGCCGCGAACCACGCGCGGGGAGCGCGACGCCAGGCCGCGAAAATCCCCCACCCCAGCGCGAGCGCGAACGCCGCCATCCGGCCTTCACCGCGCCCCCATCCGAACGCCGCCAATTGATAGGCAAATAGATCAAATGTCAGCGGCTCGCGCACATCGGCGACAACGCCCGCGCCGCCCGCGGCTGCAAGCGGAAACGGAAGGAACGGCATGGCGGCGAGCACGATGACGGCCATCATCACCAGCGGCCCGGACCAAACCGGGGCGGACGGATCCTTTCGACGGACGCGCGCCGCAACGGATATGAAGGCGAGCAGGCCGAGCGTGGCCGCGAAGAACCACGAGATCATGTGTGTGAAAAACATCCCGACCAAGCCGATCAGCAACAAGGCCGCCCAGCGCGCCGCCGAACCCGTCGGCGGTCCGGCCTGCGCGCCGAGGCGAATCGCGGCGCACATCGACACGGCTTGAAAAAACAGCAGCGGCCCATAGCTGGTCGCGTCGCGCGATTGGTAGATGTGGAAAAATGAAATCGCGGCCAGGAGCCCGGTCCACCCGCTCGCACGCGCGCCGTACAGGTCGCGCATGAGCAGCATCAGCAGCGGAACGGTCAGCGCGCCGAACAGCGCGAACGGCAGGCGCACGCGCGCCGCCAGATCGGTCAACGACGCGCCGCTCTCCGTGCGCAGCATGAGGTTCGCCAGCACGTATTGCATCGGCATGTGCTGGCCGGTGAAGCCCGTGAGACGGGCGTCGAAAATCGCGCGGACGATTTCGCCGGGTGTCTTGGGCGGGGCCGCGAAGGAAATGACGGTGATCTCGTCGATCCAAGGCGAGGCGCCGCCAAGGTGGTGGAGCCGCAACCCGAGCGCCAACAGCGTGATCGCGGCAAGCGCACATCGCGCGGGTTTCGAAATTGCTTCGAATCGGAGCGCGGCCGGCTTCATACTTACAGGCCGCGCTTGAGCGGGAGCGGTTCCACCATCGGGTCGCGGCGCGGGGCGATCCGCCCTTCTCCGGCCACGCGAAAGCTGCCGTCGCCGTCAGGCGCGAGACGAACCGCATTCACATCGCCCTCCACCGTGCGGCGCGATAGGCGCATGGCTTCCGGCGAAAACACACTGTGAACGAACTGGTTCGGACCCGACAGGTGCAGCACGTGCACGTTGCCGCGGGCATCCACTTCTAGCGCCGGCCGCCCGATCCGGACGAAGCGCCCCAAATCGGCAACCCCGTAGCAGGCGGTCTCGGTCTCGTTGTCGCTCCGCAGAAAGAGCCGATCGCGTTTGTCGCGATTCAACACGCGCAGGGTGTAGGTGCGAAGCTCGCCCGCCGGCGTGTGCGCCTGTAGGCGGGCGACCTCGCCGCCGGGCGTGACATCGAAAAACATTTTATCGGTGACATAGGACCGATTGCCGACAACAAGGCGCGCCCGCACCGAAAGGGCGGAATACCGGCCGATCGGAAAAAGCTGCAGCAGATCATTCGTGAAGGACACGGCGGTATTCGGGGGAATCTCCGCGGGCGATACGATGCGCGCGTCCGGGAGCGGATGCACCAGCAGGCCCTGCGCATCGGTCACTTCGAACGCGAGCGTGTAGCCCTGCGTGCCGCCGGAGGCGAGCGCGGTCGAGCGCTCATTCTTCAACGTGACGACGATCGGAATGGATTCGCACACGAGCGCCTCGGCGTGCGGCAGACGCGCCGTGAACTCCACCTGCGCGGAGGCTGATGCGGCAAGGCACGCCACGGATGCATACAAGAAGGGGCGAAATTTCCGCATGGCACGCTCCTCACCGACCCACGGCAAGCCGGGCGGCGATGCGACCCGGCAGACCCGCGTCTAAAATCTTCTTCTGCGTTTTTTCGATATCATACGCCACGCGGCGCAGCTCGATCAGATTGTTGAACATGTCGAACACCACATACGCCGCCCGCGGATCGCCGTCCCTCGGCTGGCCCACGCTGCCGACATTGATGAAATATTTCTTTCCCAGGCCCACTTTGATTTTCGTGTACAGGCCGAACCGGATCGTGTCCGTCCGCTCGAATGCGAGCGGGACATGGGTGTGGCCGTAAAAACAAAGCGTCGTGGTCTGATAGTTGAAGTTCGCTTCCGCTTCCAGACGGTCGAACACGTACCCCCACTGCTCCGGCATGTCGAGGGTGCTGTGCACAATCGTGAAGGTCTCGACCGGACTGACGTAGCGCAAACTGCGCAGCCACGCCTGCTGTTCCTGCGAGAGCTGTTTTCGCGTCCACGCCACGACGTCCGCCGCGAGCGGGTGAAACCCGTTGAGGTCGTCCGCGTGCGAACAATAGTGATCGTGGTTGCCCCGCACGCAGGCGCACTTGAGCGCGCGAATTTTTTCCAGGCACTCCACGGGGTTCGCGTTATAGCCCACGATGTCGCCGACACACGCGTAATGGGTGACGCCCTGCGATGCCGCGTCTTCAAGGACCCGGTCCAGCGCCTCCAGATTGGCGTGAATATCGCCTAATATCGCGTACTTCATTTCTCAACCGTACCGAATCTCAAACTGATGAAACTCGCCCGTCCCCGGCGACCACTGCACCCGCTCCCCGCGCACGAACCGATACACCCCCATCGCGCGCAGACTGTCCAGGAACCGCAGAAGACTCTCCTCCGCGCCCTCCGCGACCACGCGCACGGTGCCATCCGGCTCGTTCCGCACAAATCCAACCACCGGGTGCCGGCGAGCGGTCTCGATGACGCTGAACCGGAAGCCCACCCCCTGCACATGTCCGTCGAATACCACGCTTAAGCGCCGTTGGGATGCCACGCTCTCTTTCTGCGCCCTCATATAGGACAGATGATTCAAGCATGACCGGACTCAGATTGCAACCCGCTGCGCGATTACGTACGATAGGAGCATGTTGCGGATGTGGACCGTCGTGATAGGACGTTCTCCCCTTCGTACGTTGCAGCGCGCCATCTGGCTCGCGCTGTCGGCGGCTGTGGTGTTCGGCTTGCTGCTCCGCCCCGTCGTCATCCGCGGACGCAGTATGGAGCCGACCCTGCGGGACGGCAGCCTTCGCCTCGCAACCCGCTGGTGGTTCGGCATTCAACGCACGCCCGCGCGCGCGGACGTGGTGGTCATTCGGCGGGTCGGCGGGCGCAACTTTTACCTGAAGCGCGTGTTGGGCCTGCCCGGCGAGACGGTCGCCTTCGATCGCGGTATGCTACTCATCGATGGCGCGCGCATGCCGGAGCCCTATCTCCTCCGCGCGGGCGACTGGTCCATGCCCGAGCTTGTGCTGGGCCCTGACGAATACTTCGTCGCGGGCGATAACCGCGTCATGCCGATGGTGGATCACGCGGCGGGTCGAGTGGATCGACGTCGATTTGCGGGTAGGATATGGCCGTGAAACGCGCGCTTTATTTCGCCGTCGCCGCCGCATTCCTCGCGCTCGCGCTGCTCGGCGCGCACGCGTGGTCAAACCGCGACGAGCGGGCAGTTCGACGCCAGCTACACGCGCTCGCCAGGCAGTGCGAAAAGAAACCCGGACAGGGCATGCTGCGAACACTCGCGGATATGGGTGACTTGCGCGCCGCGTTCACGAGCAACGCGGTGATCCGACTTGGCCGCCCCTACCCGATGAGCCCCACCCCACGCGAACTCGCATCTCTCGTCGCCCGGGCGCACATGGAGGTGGCCTCGCTGGAAATCATTATCCAGGGCATCGAATTCCTGCCCCGATCCGAGTCGGACGCGATCGACATGCGGACCGCCGTCGCCCTCCGCATGCGCCGCGACCAGACCGCGGAGGAGTTTGTCGAAGAATACCGGCTGCGGTGGCGCAAGGAAGACGGCGTATGGCGAATCGAATCTGCCCGCGCCGACAGCACGATTCAATCGCCCTGGTGAGCGACGCCTATCGCGTTTGCCCTTCAACGCTCGCCTTGTTCGCGTTGCAATAATTGGCCGCTCTGAGCCGTTCTGATACGGTGGCAAACGTCACCTTGATGGATTCATTGGAACGAGAGTGGATTCGGGAATACCGCGCCGGCAACGTGGAGGCGTTGGGACGTCTTGTCGAACACACGCGGCGCCCGCTCTACGGATTTATCGCAAAAATGATGGGCGGCCACCCGGATACCGATGAGATTTTTCAGGAAGTCTGGGTGCGCGCGATGCGCAGCCTGGACCGCTATCGAGATGATCGCTTTTTGAGCTGGCTGTTCCGAATCGCCCACAATCTCGTGATCGATCGCGCGCGGAAAACAAGCCGCTTGGTATCGCTCGCTCAACCCCGTCACGAAGACGGACCTCCGCTTGAGGACCGGCTCGCGGAGCCGGCGCCGGACCCTGCCGTCCATGCGGCCGCCTCGGATTTGGAAGCCGCCATCGCGCGCGCGGTGGCGGAATTGCCCCCCGAGCAGCGCGAGGTCTTCCTGCTGCGGACCGAGGGCGACGTGCCCTTCAAGGAAATCGCCCGCCTGCAGGGTGTCTCGATCAATACCGCGCTCGCGCGGATGCAATATGCGATACGCAAACTGCGTTCTATATTAGGAGAGTTCGATCCGAACCGGAAAACGACCGATGAATAACGACACCATAGAGCGATACATCCTGCTCCAGCAATCGGGCGAGCTGGGCCCGATCCGCGCATGGCGGCTCAACCGCGCGCTGTCCCGCAGCCCGGAAGCCCGCCGGTTCGCAAGCGATCTCCAACGCCTCACGGAATCTGCGCGCGACTGGACGGTCCCCCTGCCCGGCCCGCGCGCTGCCGAGGCCATTCATGCCCGACTGCGGGAAGCCTCCGACCGCAGGGAGGTCTTGGCATTTCAACCGCCCCTCCGCCGCCGATACGGACTGGCGTTTGCAACGGCGTGCGCACTGGTATTGATCAGCCTCTTCTTCTATGTCCGCCCCGCCGACAGGACCGCGACCGACTCGCAATCGCCGACACTCGACCAAACTTCGGCATTTGCCTGGGACGATGGGGTGGATGAAGAAATCGATGCCTTGCTCGAACTGGTCGCCATCACCGCGAACGAGGAGCCGAGCCTCAACGGCGCCGCAGCCCTCGATGAAGACCAACTCATCCGCGAGTGGCTCGCCTTGGAAGGAATCGCCATATGAACGCTCGCATCGCCAAACTCCTGCTGATCGCACTCTCAACGGCAACCCTGGCATGGGCGCAACTGCCGCCCGGGGACAAGCCGCCCCATGAGCGGCGGCCCATGCCGCCCGGCCCCGGCCAGCCGCCGCCCATCGAGTTGTTCTTCGAAATGATGCGGCAGCGGAATCCGGAAGAATTCGAACGGCTCCGCCGGTTGCGCGAGACGGACCCCGCGGCGTTTCGCGCTGAACTCGCTGAGCGCATTCAGCGCGAACGAGGCCGACGCGGCGTTGACGGCGGGCCGCTGGGTCGGCGAGGCATCCCCCCGTATGATGAGCGCGAAGCGCGCCGCGCGCCCCCGGCCCGTGGCGATGGCGATGTCCTGCATATCCGAACGCCGGAACTCGACAAGATGGAATCGAAGACGCGAGAGCTCGCGCGCGCATTTCGAGAGGCGAAATCCGAAGACGAACGCAGTAAAATGAAGGAAGAATTGCGCGGCGAAATTGCCCGCTTATTCGATTTGCGCGAACGGCTGCGCCGCGAACGCGTCGAGCAAATGCGCGAGCGGCTCGAAAAAGTGGAGCAACTCCTCGCCGATCGCGCCGCACATCGAGAAGCGATCATCGAACGCCGACTCAACGAGATGTCCGGCGCCGATGCGACGGCTTGGTAATCGCCGCCTAGCGGCAGTGCATTCCACGGGCTTGAAATCCGAGCGAACCTTCCCTACGTTCGCACCGATTTGAGCACCCCCACCCCATAGGAGACGACATGTCGGAAATCATCCAAATCATCGGCCGCGAAATCCTCGATTCGCGAGGCAACCCCACCATCGAAGTGGACGTCCATCTCGCCAGCGGCGCAAAAGGCCGCGCCGCCGTCCCGTCCGGCGCGTCCACCGGAGAACACGAAGCCATCGAGCTGCGCGACGGCGACAAGAAACGCTACCTCGGCAAAGGCGTCCAAAAGGCCGTCGCGAACGTGAATGGACCGATCCGCAAAGCCCTCGTCGGTCATGAAGTCACCAATCAGACCGGCATCGACCGCGCGATGATCGCGCTCGACGGCACGGAGACGAAGTCCAACCTCGGCGCCAACGCCATCCTCGGCGTCTCCCTCGCCACGGCCCACGCCGCGGCCAACGAACTGGACCTGCCGCTGTTCCGCTACATCGGCGGCACGAACGCGAGAGTGCTGCCCGTCCCGATGATGAATATCATGAACGGCGGCGCGCACTCCGACGCCCCGATCGATGTGCAGGAATTCATGATCATCCCGAAAGGCGCGAAGAAATTCTCCGAAGGCTTGCGTATGGGCGCGGAAGTCTTCCACGCGCTCAAAGCCGTCCTCAAGAAACTCGGCTTGAGCACCGCCGTCGGCGACGAAGGCGGCTTCGCGCCCGTGCTCAAAGGCAACGAACACGCGATCGAAGTAATCCTCGAAGCCATCGCAAACGCGGGCTACAAAGCCGGCAAAGACATCTTCCTTGCGCTCGACGTTGCGGCCAGCGAGTTCTACGACAAAACCAAGAAGAAGTACGTCTTCAAGAAGTCCGACAAATCCGTTCGTTCCGCCGAGCAGCTTGTCGAATACTGGGCTTCCTGGGTGAAGAAGTATCCGATCATCAGCATTGAAGACGGCTGTGCCGAAGGCGACTGGGCCGGATGGAAACTCCTGACCGACGCGCTCGGCAAGTCCTGCCAACTCGTCGGCGATGATCTCTTCGTCACCAACACGAAGTTCCTCAAGAAGGGCATCGAAACCGGCACTGCAAACTCGATTCTCGTCAAGGTCAACCAGATCGGCAGCCTCACCGAAACGCTGGAAGCCGTCGAAATGGCGAAGCGCGCGAGCTACACGGCCGTGATAAGCCATCGCTCCGGCGAGACCGAAGACGCAACCATCGCCGACATTGCCGTTGCGACCAACGCCGGCCAGATTAAGACGGGATCCTTGAGCCGCACCGATCGCGTCTGCAAATACAACCAGTTGCTCCGAATCGAAGAGATGCTCGGCGATTCCGCGCAATACGGCATCTGAAGCCGGCTGTCGGATCATTCATCCGACACCCCTCAAACGCAGGGCGTGATGGGCGGCGACCCATCGCGCCCTGCCTGTTTTAAGCCGCCGCCGCACGCGAGATGCCGTCCATAAGAGCGTAATTATCGCCTGACAACAGCGCGCGCGATCCGATAACCTTGCCGTTGATCGTGAATATCTGGAGCTTCATCATTCGCGTGTCGTGGATCGCCATCGCAGTGCTGGCGGCGATCTTGGTCATTGGGATGTTTTACCCCAAAGTTCGGCAAATGAACGACCTGGAAGCGCGCGAGCGTCAATTGCGCGAAGAAGTCGAACTCGAACAGGAACTGCTTCGCCATTTGCAGACCAAGCAGGAACGCCTGCGCAGCGATCCGCGATTTGTCGAAAAAATTGCGCGCGAAGAACTCGGCCTCGCGAAACCCGGCGAAACGGTCTTCAAATTTATCGACGACGCTCCGACCACCAACGCCCGCCCCCGCCGCCCGTGAACCCGCCTGCGCGCCCTAGATTTCCATACTCTGTAAAAACTTTCTTAAAAAATTCCATACTGTGTAAAAACTGCTCCACGCCCGCGAAACTTCCGCAGAAAGAGAAAGGAAGAGAAAGGGGTCAGTCGGCCGGAGAAAGGGGTCACCGGAGAAAGGGGTCAGTCCGCACATAGTTGCAACTTCTTTTTGATGTTGGGAAGAGAAGAAGAGAAAGGGGTCAG
>CALGMT010000002.1 GCA_937958885.1 uncultured bacterium
CAGGTTCGTAAACGCATACGCTCCGTTCACATCCGTCGTCGTCGTCGCGATCACCGTGCTGCCCGTCAGCAGGTTCACCACCACGTTCGGGAACCCGGTCTCCCCGCCCTGCTGAATCCCGTCCGCGTTCAGGTCGTTCCACACGAAGTCGCCCAGCGAGGCTCTGGCAAAGAGGCCGGCATCCAGCGTCGGGTTGTTCTCACCCGACACCAATGTCACCGGCGCAGTGAAGCCCGTGATCGGATCGGCGTCGCTGTCCGTTGCGCCAGGTCCGACGTTTTGCAGCGTGAACTCAAAGCCGGCGGGCGGCGTGAAGCCAACGAAGTAGGTACCCGGCACCAGGTTCGTGAAGCTGTAGAAGCCCGTGCCGTCGGTCGTCGTTGTCGCCACGACGTTACTCGCGGCGTCGTACAGCGTCACCGTCACGTTGCTGACGCCGAGTTCGCCGCCGTCCTGCTGGCCGTTGTAGTTCGCGTCCAGCCACACGTAGTCGCCCAAGCTCGCACGGGCGAATAGGCCGGCATCCAGCGTCGGGTTGTTCTCACCCGACACCAATGTCACCGGCGCAGTGAAGCCCGTGATCGGATTGGCGTCGCTGTCAGTCAGGTCGCTGCCCACATCCTGCAGCGTGAACTCAAAGCCGGCGGGCGGCGTGAAACCAACGAAGTAGGTACCCGGCACCAGGTTCGTGAAGCTGTAGAATCCGGTCCCGTCGGTCGTCGTTGTCGCCACGACGTTGCTCGCCGCGTCGTACAGCGTCACCGTCACGTTGCTGACGCCGAGTTCCCCGCCGTCCTGCTGGCCATTGTAGTTCGCGTCCAGCCACACGTAGTCGCCGAGTGCAGCCGGCGTATCGACTGCATAAGGCGCATTGTTCGTCTTCGGCGGCACCGGCGGCGCATTGGTCGGCGTCGTCGGCGAGGCGACCACGAGGTTCGTGCGATTCGCGCCGATGGTGTCGCCGGCGGCCACGAACGTCACTACAACCGACGTGGAGGCGCCGGCCGGCAGAGGGCCGACGTTCGCCCAATTGATGACGCCGTCATTCACGTTGTCATCCGAGGCAGGGACGGAGGAGACGTAGCTCAAGTAGGCCGTCTCGTAGGTATCCTCGAGAGGCACGGTCACAAGATCAACGTCACCGGAGTTTGTCACTGTTATGGTGAAGATGACGTTCTCCCCGATTATCGCGGGACGGCCGACGGGCAGATCGCGCACCTTCTGGAGCGTGTATCCGGCCGCCGCAATGCGATATGGCGCTGTGTTCGTGGACGGAGGCACCGGCGGCTCGTCCGGCGGCACCGTCGGCTGCGTGGACACGGTATTGGTTTGAGCGGCAGGCGTCGAAAGCACTGCGGTGAAGCTCGCCACAATGGTCGTGCTCGCTCCCGCCGGCAGCGGACCGATATTCGCCCAGTTGATGACGCCGTCATTCACATTGTCGTCCGAGGCGGGAACGGAAGACACGTAGGCAAGATAGGTCGTGTCGTAGGTATCCACCACCGGCACGGTCACGAGATCGACGTTCCCCGTATTCGCAATGGTGATGGTGAACTGGATCGTGTCGCCGACCTGCGCGGCGGTCGAGGGCCCCGGGTCGATGTTGATTTTGACCAGCGTGTAACCGGCAGCGTCGAGCTTGATACCAAGATCGATCGTCGGGTTGGTTTCGCCTGCCGCAAGCGTGACGGGAACAACGAACCCGCTGGTTCGATCCGCATCGCTGTCGATCGTGTCGTCCGATCCAACATCGCGGAAGGTCGCTGAATAATCGGGCGGCAGGGTCGAGAGATCGAATTGCACGATATACGTGCCGGGCAGCAGATTCGTGAAGGCGTAGGCGCCCGCTACATCGGTCGTCGTGACGCCGATGACGTTTGTCGCCGCATCGTAGAGCCGCACGACGACGCCCACCACGCCGGTCTCGCCGGGTGTTTGCAGTCCGTCGCGATTCGCGTCGAACCAGACAAAGTTCCCGAGCGCCGCGGTCATATTCACAATCGCGTCGTCGCTGGCCACCACGTTGGTCAGGCCAGGGATCGGCGTGCCGTTTGTGAAGCTCGGCGTGCCGACGACCGTGCCAATATTCGTGACGGCGGCAGGTACAGCGGAGGTGAACAGCAACGTCGCCGTCCCGCCCGGCGCCAGCACGCCGGGAATCGTGCCGATCACGCCAAGCACGTCGTCCGTGACGGTCACACTTGACAGGTGCGTGTCGCCCGCGTTCGTGACCACATAGGTGAAGACCACGGGCGCGCCCGCATTGGTGAAATACACGCCGCCATCGGGCGCGTTTCCGGCCAATTTGACGATGCCGATCGCGGGCGCGGCCACCTGCGCGGGCGCGCTGGAGGTCTGCGGCGCCAGCGGGGTGCCGTTCGTGGTGCTCACCGTGGACACGACCGCGTTTGTGGTGTCGCCCGGCCAGGTGCTGGTTACGGCAGTATAACGCACCGTGACCACCGCCGTGCCGCCCAGCGCGAGAGGGCCGAGATTCGACCACGTCAGGGATCCGGGCGCGGCGGCGTCCTGCGCCGGCGTCGCACTGACGAACGCCAACACGGCGGGATCGTACGCGTCGTCCAATCGAACCGGACTCAATCCGACTTCGCCGCTATTGGTCACACTCAGCCGGAATAGAATGACTTGGCCCTGGGTGGCGACCCCGACCGGCTCGACGCGTGTCTTGCTGAGCAGATAGGAAGGTTGCGCCACGGCGACCGGCGCGCTGGACGTCTGCGGCGGCATCGGCGCACCGTTCGTTGTCGTCACCGATGCGACCACTGTATTCGTCGTGTCGCCGGGCAGTGTGCTCGCGAGCGCGAGGAAGTTGACGATGACACTGGTGGACGCCCCCGAGCCCAGCGGGCCGACATTGGCCCAGTCGATCGTGCCAACACCGGACGACGTCTCCGCGGGCGTCGCGTTCTGGAACGCGAGAATGGCGGGATCGAATGTATCCGACAGCGCCACGGTCGAGAACCCGATTGGGCCGGTGTTCGTGACAACAATCAGGAACGACACCGCTTCCCCGACGTCAGCCGGACGGCCGATTGGACTGGTCCGCACCTTCGAGATCGAAAAACTAGGCAATTGCAGGATCGCCGTGCTGTTTGTCGGCGGCTCGGTCCGTTCGTCCGGATTCGGTCCGTCGGTCGTCGTGTATTCCGAGACGACTGCGGTGTTCGTCACGGTCCCCGATGCGCCCGGAACGAGAACCGCGCTAAAGCGGAACTCGATCGATTCGCCGACCTCGATGGAATTCGTCGGCTGGCCGCTCGCCGCGTCGGAGGCGATCGTAACAGTCGCGTCGCCAGGTGCGCCCGCCGAAACAAAGGTAAACCCGCTCGGGATCGAAACCGGAGTAATCGTGGTTGTGTCGAACCAGACCGAGCGGACCACGTCGGTGATTACGACATCGTACGCGGTGGACAACCCGCGATTGGTGACGGTCAGACTGAATTGGACGAGTCCGTTCGTCGGGAAGGTCATGGTCTTCAATATTAACAGATTCGGCTCGACGACCTGGAGGACTACCGGGCCGGAGGGAACAGGGTTGGACGGATTGCCCGCATACGTGAGCGTCGCGCGGTTGGTCAGGAACGTCAGCCCTGTGCCGTCGATCGCGACTGGCCAGCCGTCGTTGCTCGGCACATCGAGCACCATGGCGTCAAATTCGATCGCAAAACTGTTGTTCGCCGGGTTGTTGTCGCCGGTGACCACTGTGAGCCCGTTGAAGGTGAATGTGACGTCTCCGCCGCTTCCGCCCGCGTTGAGAATCGCGGGTGCACCGGGCAACGCGCCGCCGAAGCCCGCAGTGTCCACGACCACATTCGACCAGAACGTCATGCCGACGGGAAGATCGTCCACAATCGTCAGATTGGTAATGGTCGATTCCGGCAGCGCAACCACGAGACGATAAGTGACCACCTCGCCGATCGTCACGTTGGTTCCGGCGGTGTCCACCGGGCCTGTTTCCGACGTGCGGACCAGCGACTTCGCGAAGGTCATATTCGCGATGCTGACGGTATCGGTCGCCTGCGGACCTGTATAGACGCGCTGAACGCCTGACGTCGGCGCGCCGTCGATGGAGTCGTAGCGGTCAACGCCGGCCCGATTCGTGTAGATCGCGTTGGGCGCGACCGATTGCGCCAGTTGCGCGGAGAAGGAGAAGATCACGACCTCGCCGACCTCGATGGAGTTCGTCGGCTGACCGGAAGTCGGATCCGACTCGAAACGGACGGTCGCATTTGGCGCGGCAGTCACTACCGAATAGACGAAGCCGGACGGCACTGACACCGGCGCAAGGGATGAGATGTTGAGGAAGACGCCTGCGACGAAGTCCGTCACGGCCACGTCGTACGCCGTTGCGAGTCCCGTGTTCGTCACGCTCAACGTAACGATCGCGAGATCGCCGGCGTCGCCGACGGCGATATCGATATTCTTGCCGATGCCCAGCCGCGGCTCGATCACGCGCGTGACCACAACGCCCGCCGGTACCGGATTCGAGGGGTTGCCCTGATAGGTCACCGTCGCGCTATTGGTCCGCACGGATTGCAGAGCGGGCAAGCCGGTATTGCCCGGCACATCGAGCACGACGGCATCGAGGAACAGCGAAAAACTGTTGTTGGCCGGATTATTGTCTCCGTCCACCACCGTGTTGCCGAGGAACGTGACAGCAACGGGTTGTCCGTTTGATGCGAGACCGGAGCCGGACGGCACGGCGTTCAGCGTGCCGAGCGTGCCGCCGAAACCGGACGTATCGGTACGCGCGGAGCCGAGCACATAGGCCATATTCGTAGGCATCGCATCGTTGACCGCGAGATTTGTGATCGTGCCCTCCGGAAGTGTAATCAGGATGCGATAGGTCACGACCTCGCCGATTTGGGTGTTCGTGCTCACCGAATCCACGGGCCCCGTTTCGCTGGTCGTGAACAGCGACTTAACCGCCTGAATGTTCGGGGCCGTCAACACGTCAACGGCCGAGGTCGGACTATACGTGCGCTGTTGGTCGATCGTCCGGACTCCGGAAATCGAATCCCACGTGACTGCCGCGCGATTCGTGAAGACAGTGTTTGGCGCGAGATTTGAAGAAATCGTGACATCGAAGGTAAACAGCAGCGAAGCACCCGCCGGCAGGGTTCCGTCTGGCGGAACGGCATTCGTATCCGTTCGAATGACCACATCGTTCGTTTCCACTGCGAAGATGAAACCCGTCGGCAGGAACGTGTTGCTGACCGACAGCGGATCGAAGTGAAGCGGATCCAGTGCATCGCGGATTTCAATATCATACGCCGTTGCGAGGCCGGTGTTGGTCACGACCAGCCGCACCTCAACACGATCGCCGGCATCCACCACGGTATTCGTGATGGTCTTCACGATCGCGAGGCGCGGTTCGATCACCGGCGTGACGACGACGCCTGAATTGGTTGGAGCGGACGGATTCCCTTGATACGTAATGGACGCCACATTGGTGAGGAACGTCTGATTGCCGGGCAATCCATTTATCCCGTTTGTATTCAAGACGATGGTGTCGATGAATAGGGCAAAATGATTATTATTGGTGTTGTTATCCCCGTTCACCACCGTGACGCCCGTGAAACGGATTTGCACATTCGATCCGTTCGGCGCGACGGTGCCGGGCGGTCCAATGGGCGACAGCTCCTCCAGCGTCGCGAGAACGCCGCCGAAGGCGTTGGTATCCGCTCTCGCCGACCCGAGAATGAACCCCATGCCGAGCGGAATCACATCCGTCACAAGCAAATTGGTGATCGAGGTTTCGGGAAGCGAAATATCCAATCGGTACGTGACCACCTCGCCGACTTGCACATTGGTGCTCGCCGAATCGACAACGTTCGTCTCGCTTGTCGCGAATAACGACTTTCCGATCCTCAGTCCGGGCACTGCAAACGTGACACTGTGATTCCCCGTCAGGTTGCGCTCGACGATGTTGGTCGGCGGAGGGCCGTACAACGTGTTCGCCGTGGTCAGGTCCATGCGATTGGTCAGCACCTGATTGGGGCGCACGTTTTGGGACAGCGCCACCTCAAAAATACCCGTGGCCACCGCGCCTGGCGGCAGGGCTACGTTATTGGAAGAAAACATCTCAAACCGCACACCGCCCGCGATGGGAACATTTGTCCACCCCCAACCAGCCGGTAAGCTGACTAAATTGAACGACGACAGATTGTAGAGGTTGCTGGCCAACACGTCGGTCACCCGCAAATCATAGGCGTTCGCCAAGGCGGTAGGCCGGTTCGTGACAAAGAGCGTGAACCGCATCACATCCCCGGCGTCCGCGACGGCGGGCTCGCGAAGTTTTCGCACCGTCATATCATGCGCAACGATGCGATAATTGGGACTGGTGGCGGATATCGACGAGAACCCATCCACAACCCGGACCACATTGTTGCTGACACGCGGGTTCGGGTTAACGCCGACATTTATCGCGATATCCAGCGCGACAAACTCCATTTGAAGGAGGAAATAATCGTTCGTGGCGATCCCGTCAGGAAGATTAGTGACGGCCGGAATCGTGAAGGTGATCGGCTGACCGGAACCGTCCGCCGTGGTGGAACTTCCCGGGGTCGGATCCGGATCATTGATGATCAACCCCTCCACCGCCGATGTTGGGAAGACCGGTCCGCCCGGTTGGAGGATAAACTGATACCCGCGCCCAGGGAAGGCCAGCGATGTATCCGGGTTGGACCCGACCCAGTCGATGCCGGCCGGGACCACATCGGTGATGACCATGTTGGTGACAATACCCTGCGGCACCGCGACGCGGATCTCGTAGACAAAGCGCTCGCCGATGGTCCAGTCGTTGGTCCCTCCGCTGCCGATGGTGTTCGTTTGCGAGGAGGAGACAAAAGACTTGGAAATGGACCGGATGTTTTCCACCCGGATGGGGGCCGGACTGGTGGACACATAATTGTTCAACCCCGCCGGCCCATCGTCGCCGGTGCGCTCATTCCCATTCGTGCCGATGCCCGGCAATGAGGTCCAGCGCACAAAGGCCACATTGGTAAACGTGCTGCCGACCACCACATTGCTGTCCACGCGCGCGGAGAATACGAACGTCAGCGTCTGATTCGTGGCGAGCGCAGCGAGCGCGGGGTTGTTGTTCGTCGTGATGGTGATGGTGCTGCCGGACACCAGCGTGCCTTCATCCGGCTCATCATTCGACCCGTCGTCGTCATTGTCGACGCCGTCCGCGCCGAGGTCAATGCCGGCAAACGTGAGGCCCGGCGGGAGCGTATCGGTGAAAACAACATCATAGGCCGTGGTCTGACTCAAGCCGCTGTGGCGGATGATATTCGTGAAAATCACGATATCCCCCGCCTGAACTGTATTTGTTCCGACATTGGCGGTCTTCGTGATGATCAGATTCGGCTCCACCAACGGCACGGTCGTACTGGACGGCGTCGGCACATTGGTTGCGCCGCCGACGGTGAACGTCGAATCGGCCACATTGGTGATGATCGTCTGGTTGCCGAGTTCGCCCTGGTTCGCGAGCATATTGCTGACGACGACTGGGATATCGACGACAAAGAGCACATTGTTCGTAATTGGCGAGGGCAACGTGAAGGTGCCGGCGCTTGGATTCCAAACCCAGTTCGTGATGGCCGGCGACGACCCGACATCGACCGGCGTTCCGAACACGAGATTGGTCGGCAGGCTTTCGGTGACCACGACATTGCTGAACGTCTGGCCGAAATACTCCGCGCGGATGCGGTAGATCAGGTCCTCGCCGATCCGCGCGGTGCGCGTGACGCCGCCGGGCGGCGGCTCGCCGGAATAACGCACGGTTTTCGCCATTGTGTAGCCCAGCCCGAGCGACTGGTCCTGGTCAAAGCCGTAATACACGCCATTGACCGCGCCGATCACGCTGCCGGTCATCGTGTTGGCGAGCGGCGGCTCGCCCAACGTGTTCGTGAAGGTACAGGCCGGAACGATGCCCGGCTCCAAACACTCGCCCACCACTTCCGCCCGCGCGGAAAGTGGACCCGCGCCCTGCACGGCGGTCGCGTTAAACACAAGCTGGACCTGGTCGTCCACCGGATCGAGGATGACTCCGGGTAGCGAAACCAACACGTTGGTGTTGCCCTGTTGCTCAAGGATCATCGCGGTGGTTCCGCTCGAAACGATGTTGCTGGAGACAAACGTCAGATTCGTCCACCCGGCGCCGAACTTGAGGCGAATGTGCAGGTTCTCCGCATTCCCCTGCTCCGCATTGTTTTTCACCGTTACCGTGAAGGTGACGATCTGGCCGTTCGTGACGATGAGACTATTCGGTTGCAGGTCGATGTCCGGATCCGGTTGATTCGGAAGCCCAATGGCGGTCTGTGAAAGCGACTCGCCCCCGGCGCAGAGGTTGTTCAGGCGCACAGTGGACGTTGCGGATTTGCTCGCGATGACGGCCGGGTCCGGATCTTCGAAATCGAGGTCTGTCGGGTCGGCCAGGCAATCCAATCCCGTGCCGTCGCTGATGAGGTTCAACGTGATCCGCACCCAATTCTGGTATCCGAGGTCCATATTGTCGATCCCGTTCGAGGCATCGTCATCGATATCCGTCGCGCCGCTCGATGCCGCCGTGCTGAAATCGATGAGCGCGACCGATCCGACAGGCGTGCCGGTCAGCGTCAGAATCAATCCGCTGGAGTTGAATTCGCCCGTGCTGGTAGCCGAGGTGAAGATGTAGCCCGACGGCGCGTTGTTCGAGACGATGATTCCGGTGGCGGTGCCGCCGAGGTTGGTAATGACAAGCGTGCGCGTGCCGCCGCATCGCGTGAGCGAAAGCCCGCTCGCGCCGTCAACTTGCAATTGCACTTCCGAACTCAAGGTATGGCTGATCGAGTCGCTCAAGGACAGGCAGGACGAATCGCACCCGTAATTCAGGAAGGCCTGATTCGGAACGGAAGAGATGCAATTTGTCACCGTGCCGGTCACGAGAATGCTGATATTGCTCAAGCTGGCTTCCGACCACGGTCCGCCGCCGACCAGCGAAAGCAATGTGCTGTTGCTCCATACGAGCACGACATTCGGGCCGGACGTGGTCACCGCATCCGGCGGCACGGAAGCGCCGTCGAAGCGAACGACGGAAGGCATGATGTCGGTCAACTCCATCGCGAAGGCGGGCGCGGCGGAGCCGGGCGCGTGCTGAACGCGCAGGCGATAGACGATTGTATCCCCGGGATCGGCCACCAGTGTGCCCGCGGTGAAATTGGTCTGGATGCCGTCGAGGTTGCGGCCCTCCTTCGTGAGGTCCAGCACAGGCTGATTGACCGGCATCACGGACTGGCTCAAAACATTGGTGATGCGGTTGCCGCAAATGTCCACAAATGAACCGCTCGCCTCGAAGCGGTTGTTGCCGTAGACCGATTCGCATCCGACATAGACATCATAGAGTATGACCACTTCCTCGCCGGGTTGCAGCGCGGCAAAAGGAGGCACATTCGTTTCGGTGAAGGTGAGCACAGTTGTGACTGCCGGATCCGTCGTCGCGTTCGTCACGCCGGCAAACAGGTAACGAGTGCTCCCCGCAATATAAACGAATCCCGTCGGGAGTCGGTGGTACACCTCCGCCACTCGGTCAACGATCAATCCGCTGTTGCGTATTTCATAGCGCACGGTGTTGGTCGCGCAAAGCGTCGCCTCGGCGGGGAAAACCGTGCGCGTGACGAGGCTGCCCGCGAGCGGAACGAACTCCGCGTTGACCGTAATCGGAACCTGGCAGCTGGTGTCCTTGCATCCGTGCGTCGCGCGCAGGGAAACGATGGACTGCAGGCAGTCGACCACGGTATTCGTGATGCGCATCGTGAAGGATGCCCCGGGCGGCAGATCGTTAACGAATCCGTCGCCATCTGCATCGATCAACCCGCCGAGCACTATGGATGTTTCGAGCGACCAGATCACGTTCGTTGCGGTGCTGATGATGGGCGCGACCGGTCCGCCGACAAACGTAACCCCCGACGGCTTGATGAATTCGGGCCGCACGTTGTACGCCGTCCCTGGACCGCTGTTCAGAAACTCGAGGTCCAGCACCAGCGTGTTGTCCTGCAAGTACACCACCTCGGGTTTGATCTGATAGCTCAAGTTCGCGTCGAGCTGCGGCGGCACTTGGTTGGTCACCGAAAAAGCGGCATACCGCTGCGGGCCGCCGTCGCCGCATCGGTCATTAAAGAGGACCCGGGCATTCTGCAACTCCGGGATTTCCGCATCGCAAGAACCGCGCAGGAGAAAACGGATCGATCCGACGCCGTTCGTGCGCAGGTCGCCGAGAGTCCACACCAACCGATTCGAGACGAGCGTCGGCTCGGTCGAGGGTACGGGGGCCCCGCCGATATCGATCATGTTCGAAAAGGTCGTCGAACCGGTCACATACGAATAGCTGCTGGTTCCGCTGCCCTCCGCATCGAGATCGAGGACGACCTGCACGTCATAAGAGGGGAAAAGCCCGTCCGCGCCGATCGAGACGATCGGGCTGCGGAGTTGATCGAGGTCGATCCTGCCGTCGATGTAGCCGCAGGATTCCGCAATCAGCGCAGGGGTGAGCGAAATCGCCATCTGGCTGCGCCCGACATTCCACGTCGCGAAATCATCGACGGCGCCGCACGGCGGCAGGTTGATGGTGGATCGGTCGATCAGGGTCCCGATGTTCGTCGACGCGATATCGTATCGGATTTCGAGGAAGTTGGTCACCGCAGCCGGGTTGGGTACCGCGCTCGCCGCCAGATTGGTGAAGGTCACCACCAGCGAGGGGCTCGTGGAGGCGATCAATGCAAATGCGGTGAGGTCGATATTATTTGCGAAAACGCGGACCGATCCGGTTCCGGCCAGGTAACCCAGGCCGCCGCCGAGATCCGCCGTAAATACGATGTTGTTCCAATTCGTCGGCAGCGTCGCGCCGGCGAACCCCGAATATCGCTGCGTGATCGTCACCGCTTCGCAGACCTCGGCGACGGGCGTCGGGTCCCACTTTTGCGAGGCATAGGTGCAGCCGCCGGTGCCGCCGGGTCCCGTCGGACATCCCGCGCCGCGCGTGATCCGGGTAAGGAAAGATTGTCCGCTGCCAGCCACCGTAACGGTGCATCCTTGGCAATCTTGGAAGTCAGGCACGGCGATGGTGTTCGCAACAAAACCGTCGGGGCCGCTGCACGCATCCCGAATCGCCATGTCGAACCGTCCGGTGAACACGCCGGTGCCGTTGAGGGTCGGCGTCCATGTGATCGTATTCGTGTTCGTGTCCAACACACCGCCCGCGGTGATATTTGTCGGATAAAGATTCGTGCTGACCGGATAACTGTCCGTGATTGTCACAGTTGTATTGACTAGATTCGTGTACGAGAAAATGACCTGCACCGGGAAGCTGCCGGCATCCCCGCTCACCGATGAGGGCACGATTTTATACACGCTCGCGCCGGCGATGTCCGTCAGGCGGGTGAGCGCGGCGACGAATGCGCTGGAGAACGGCACGCCGCAGGAATCTTCATAAAACGCGAGCATGAAAAGATTCTGCAATTGGATCGTCAGCGGACAGCTTCCGCCCGGCACTAGCTGCAAGGCGACATTCGTGGACGCGCCCGGCGCCAGGTCGCCGACAATCACCGCTCCGTTCGTGTCCACACTCGGCCCGCTCAGGGAATAGCCCGGCGGCAGGGCCGGCTGGAAGCGGATATTGCGCGCCTCGCCCGTTTGCGGCCCGCTTACATTATTGGTGACATACAGTGTGAGGACCACGCCCGTGCAATACGTCACGCCGATCGGCGACGCCGGCGCGAGACTCGCAGTTACGAATGGGCGCCGATCGACCAGAACGATCGAGGCGCCGGCCGTCTCGCCGCCCAGCGCCGTATCTTCACAGATGCCGTCGGGCACTTCCTGCAATCCGCGACAGCCGAACTGCGCGTCCGCTGTATTCTGCAAACCGGCGCACGACACCATCACCGCCGTTACGACAACCGAAACCTCCTGCTGCGGGGCCAGATTCGTCAACGCGGGGATCACGCTCGCATCCCATGCGACCGATGAACCATACGGCGCGCTGTTTGTCGGATTCACGCTGAACGACACAAACTCAAAGCCCGATCCGATGGTATCAAGGATGCGGACATTCGGAGCGTTTCCAAAACCTTCATTTTTCACTGTCACAGTCCACACCACCGTGTCGCCCACACCTGCGCTCTGCGAGACCGGCGTCTTCGTGACCGTGAGATCGCCAGGGTTCACTGTAATGAAAATCGATGCTATATTTGTGTGCAGTGTGACGCCGGCGGGTTGCTGGTAGGTCGCGATGGATCGAATTTGACCGGCGGACGCGCCGCACGCCACCTCGATCCGATAGACCACCTGCACCGCACCGCCGTTGTTGATGCCGGAGAGAAGCGTGCCCGTCCCTGGATTCGGCGTACCGGCCGACCAATCGTTCCGCGTGTTGGTGTCTTGGTTCGCCGGGGTCCGCCGAATTGACTGACCGACCGACGGAAGCGGCACTGCGGGATTGAAGGCCGCCGTGGATCCGCCATACGATACCGCATCGACGTTCGCGGTTGCGGCATTTCGAAGGAAAACGCCGTCAGCAAAGTTGTTCAACCCGCTGCCCAGCGTGCCGTCCGCCACCTCGAATACGCGGCCGGTGTAGCCCGGGTTGGCAGCCAGAAAGGCATTGGTCCGACCGGCAATGATGATGAATTCGCCCGGATCAATGACGATCGACGGTAGGGCGTCCGCCTGACCAGGCAAGGCGTCGCGAATGCTCCACCCGGTCATATCGATCGAACTCGCTGTCGGATTATACAGCTCGATCCACTCGTTGGCTTCCTTGGGTGTGTTGGTCGTGTTGAAGAAAACCTCAGAAATTAACACGTTATTCAGGGACGAAGACGACACCGCTGACGTGAAATCCCAAATCAGATTCAACCCGCTGACGGCCGGATCTGCAGCGGCGCCCGTCACAACCACGCCATTCGGAAGCGTAATTCTCGATGATCCGGACACATACAAAAACTGGGCGTGCGGCAGCGCTTGCGTGATGATCAGATTATCGAGCGTGCTGCCTGTATTTTGCAGGCGCGTCGTCACCACAGCCGTATCGCAGAATGAAGCTGTTAAGACGCTCTCGATCGTGTGCGAAACTTGTGCTCCTGTGTTCAATACTGAACAAAAAAGTACAAGAGCCAGATATCGGACGACACTGTTCAGTCTCATGACCCCCCCTAAAACGTCAAAATATCCGTGAAATACAAACAATAATTACCCCAAATTCGGGATAAAACGCTTCACGGTCACTCGTATTTGAGCAAGGAACATACCGATGAAGGAGACACACTACCAACAACCGCGAGATTGTTAAGTCATTTAATCAAATTTTTTGATCAGGGTAAATTTTCCGAAACATTCATCCAGCAGTATTGATCTTCGAGATTTTATTCAACTTATTCGACGATGTAATGTTCATAACGGAGCCTCCTAAACGGCATGCAGTTTATGGCTAATCGACAAGTGTTCAGGCGCATGAAATTGGCCGGGATAGACTGACTGCATCCCAGCGTAATGGACGGATGAGCAATCGGTCATTAAGAGGTTATTATGCTGATGATTGACCAGGCAATGGATAGATACTACCGTCGCTGCATGAATGGGGAGCAATGTTGTGGTCCGCTTGACGACGGTCCGTGGATGAGGCCTCCCGATGTAGTCGCCCGACGTATCCGAGGCGAGTTGCTGCTGGTTCCTATCCGCCGGTCAAGCAATGAACTGGATGGTTTTTTCGCGCTGAACCCAGTAGCCGCCGATATTTGGAATTGGGCTTCCGAAGGCGCACTGCTTCCTGAAATTGTAAGTCGGTTATCTTCGGATTATGCGGTTTCGGAAGAGCTCGCGTTCCGGGATGCCACACAAATCATCTCGGAACTGATCACCGTGGGCGCATTGGTGCCTCGACCCTCAACGGGGTCCTGATTATGGCCTGCCCCGATTGCATCCAACACCAGATCGGCTCGACGGAGCTGATACAACGGTTGTCCAGCCGGCAGGGTGATTTTCCCATCGCCGGATCGCTCGAACTCACGCTTCGCTGTAACGTGCGTTGCCGCCACTGCTACATCCTCTATCCCGGGGCGACGACCGGCGAAATGTCCACAGGCGAGGTCATCGCGATTCTCGACAAACTTGCGGATCAGGGCGTGCTCTTCCTCTTGCTGACTGGAGGGGAGATTTTTGCGCGCTGCGACTTCCGCGACATCTATCTGCATGCCAAGCGGCTCGGATTCCTGCTCACGCTGTTCACCAATGCCACGCTGATCGACGACGAAATGGCCGATTTCCTCGCCGAATGGCCGCCGCGCCGCATCGAAGTGACGATCTATGGCCACACCGAGGAGACCTACGAGAAGGTCACCGGCGTGCGCGGTTCGTTCGCGCGATTCAGACGCGGGGTCGAGTTGCTTCGCGAGCGGAAGCTGCCGCTCGCGCTCAAAACCGTCGCCATGCGCTCGAATCTGCACGAGTTCGAACAGATCAAGACGTGGGCGGAGGATCTCGGCGTGCCATTCCGATTCGATGCCATCATCAATCCTCGCCTCGATGGCGGCACATCCGTCCTGCAGGAACGACTCGCCCCCAACGATGTCGTGCGATTGGATGGAACGACAGAGGCGCATCGCGCCCATTTCCAGGAGCTGCTGCTAAAAGCTCAACAACGCCCGCGAAGCGATAAAGCCTTTTCGTGCGGCGCGGGGATCAAGACCTTCCACATCGATCCGCGCGGACATCTTCACCCCTGCATGATGTGGCGCGCCACACCGTACGATTTTCGTAAGGGCACCATCGAAGGATGGACGTCTCACCTGGCGGAGCTACGCGATACGCGAATCCCGCTCGATTCCGGATGCAGATCCTGTCTCCACCATCTCGGCTGCAACAATTGCGCCGCGACCTCCGCGCTGGAAAATGCCGGCGTACCCGGCAAACCGGTAGACTACTTTTGCCGAATCAATCAGTCGCGCGAACGGCTCCTCGATCTCCGACGATTCGACATACGTGAACACTCGACAGCCGCCGCAGAATCTGAAATCTTAAATAAGGGATAGGCACGTCATGAACCAGAACAAAAAGCATTACGAAACACCTCGCGTCACACGCGTGAAACTCGAAGACAAGCCAGTCGTCGCGCAGACGGCCTGCAAGGACAGCATCGACACGGATGCATGCGCGCAAATTATTGTCGACGACGTCGGCAATGTCGTCAAGCGCCTGCCCGCCTTCGACTTGTCCCCGTCTTGATGCCGACCCATCTGGCCTTCGCCGGGCATGCCATCGCTTTCGCAGCCGATCATGCCGAGTCGCCCTTTTTGGCAAGCGCATTCGACTCGTTCGTCACCGATCAAGTGTTGCCGATTGCGGCGCACTATCGCGTGCTTGGACCAGATACGCACCCCACTTGGAGCAACAGCGCGGGCGACTGCATATGGCGTACCGAAACATGGCGCCTATGCCGATCGCAAGACGACGGATTCGTCCTTGCCCTTCATGTCCTGCCCGACGAACACCCCCTGCCCGTCGCTTGGTTCTCGCGCGATTTCACACGCGGCGAGTTGCTCCGCCGCGCGGGACGTCACGGCGCCGCGACCCCGTTTGCCTTCAATTATCCGTGCGACCAGGTCGCGACGCTGAACGCCTTGAATCCGCGCGGGATCGGCATCGTCCATGCCGGCGGCGTGGCCTTTAACGAAGATGGATTTCTGTTCTGCGGTCGATCCGGCGCCGGCAAGACTACACTCAGCCGGCTCTGCCGTGACGCGGGCGCGACACTGCTCAACGATGACCGCCAGTTCGTCTGGCGCGACGAGAACGGGACATGGATCGCCCCCACCCCGTGGCACGGATTGGAGCCGGAAATCAATAATCGCACCGTTCGCCTTCGCGCCGTCTTTCACCTGGAACAAGCGCCGGTCGATCGCACACATGAACTCGCGCCGATGGAAGCCGTCACACGACTACTTGGGAACACGGTCGCCCCGTTCTACCGGGTCGATGCGATGGAACGCACGCTTGCATGGGCAGAGGCCGTCACCGCTGCCGTACCCTCTTTCCACCTCGAATTCACACCCTCTCAAACAGCGGTCACCTGCTGTCGATCCGCCGCGGGTTTGAGCGCCATCGGCGGATGAACCCCAGAAACGGCCACGCCGCCAGGGCGCGCATCAATTCGATCGCCGCTTTGCCGCGATCCGATAGAGGACGCTTGTCGCCGGGCACCAGCGACACGGCAACGCCCAACACGTCTTCCTCCTTGGCCGGCGGACGGTCCCACGCCAACCGCGCATCGCCTTTGGTCCACCACCGGTCGCGCCACCGAAAAATGGCGCGGTGCGCATACACCCGGTCTCCGCGCCTCACCAGCACGACGTCGCCCCATTCAGGCGCGCGTCGCGAGGCGGCCGCAATGCGAACGCCCCGTGCGCGCTGCCATCGCGCGCCCATGCTCGAACCGGCGACCGGAAGCGCCACTTCGCCCCTCGCTTCGAGCGCCGCTCGCCACGCTTCTTGAAATCCGATATCGTCCATTGCAGTAGGATAACAAAAGAATGCCCGCCACCGAGTCCATCCTTCAGGCTGCTCAGGCGGCGCTCGCCGCTCCTGTTCTCTTTTATTTACCCGGCGCCGCATGGGCATGGACACTCAAGCCTGCGGATGCGTTCGAACGCTGCGCGGCTTCGCTGGCAATTGGTCTGCCGCTCGTGCTGGTGCCGGCCATCTTGCTTGCAGAGCTCGGCGCGTTCTCCATTCAACCAATGATCCTCTGGGCGGCTGCCGCCGCCGCATATGGACTGCGCCGCGGCGGCGCTGACACCGCACGGCCTGCCCTACCCGGTTTTCTGATGCTGACGGCCATTGCCTTCGCAATTTTACTCTTTCCGCCGCGCGGAGAGTGGATATTAGGCGGCTGGGACCCCGGCGTGAATATAAACCAAGGCCTTCTGCTGGCGCGCACCGGCGCCGTGCATCAAGCCCCCGACCCCATCTGGACCGAAGCATGGCGTGCCGCGCCTCAGGCCTTTGCGCGCGAGTCCTTCGGCTTCCTGGAAGCCTATCCCGGAATCCCGATCGACCCGGAAGAAGGCCGACTTCGCCCGTATTTTTACCGCGCGACCCCGACCTTCATTGCCCTGCTCGACATCGTCGCCGGCCGAGCCGGAGCGCTCCATGCGAACGTCTTCGCGGCGCTTTTTGCCGCTGCGCTTTTGACGGGCGCCCTGCGCGCATCCGGACTTTCGCCGCATGGGGCGGCGCTCGGCGGAATCCTGCTCGCAGGGCAACCCATCGTGATCGCCCACCTCGGCGACACGGCTTCCGAAATGCTGGAACTGGCGCTGGTGTGCGCAGCGGGGTTTCTCCTCGTGCGCCCGCGCGATTGCCCGAACGCCGTCGCGCTTTTTCTCGCGCTGCTGCTCGCGGCCCTAAATCGCGTCAGCTTTCTTTTTATGATCGGGTTATTGCTCCCGATCCTTGTCGCATGGGACAGTCCGGAAAACGAGCGCTCACCCGTTGCGATTCGACATCTCGCCATCGCCGCCGCGCTGATTCTCGGCCTGGCATGGCACACATGGATCACGCCGGAGTCCACCATTAAGATCCGCCACTTGATACCGGCGCTGCACGCGCTCGCAGGCGCCGCCGTCGCGATCGCGTTCGTGATTGATGGCGCGCTGCTCTTCCGAAAATCAGCCGCGCCGGCCTACGTGCGCGTTGCCGCCGTGCTTGTTCCCGCCGCCCTGCTCGCGCGGGAGAGTATTCGTACCGATGCATGGCGCGAGTTCGTTCGAAACGCGCCCGCATGGTGGGACTACGCGCCTCCGCTCGTAGCGCTGATGGGCCTCGCCGGAGTCGCGCTTGTCGTGATGCGCCGGGCGCCGGCGGCGGCATGGCTGATCTGGCTTTGGACCTGCTTGCTGACCGTTCTTCTGCGACGCCATGCGCTTGAGTTGTATCCATGGGCCACGAAACGCTGGCTCGCCGTATCGCCTCCGCTGTTGGCGGCGGGAATCGCCCTTTTCTGCGCGCAGACCGAATCCCGATTCGGACGACCCGGACGTGCCGTCGCGGCCGTCGCGATTACAGCGCTTGCGATTGCGGCTTTCCCGCTTTCGCGATCGGCATGGCGCGCGTCGGAACACGTCGGCGCGCACGACGCGCTCGCGGAGCTGGCCGCGCGGCTGCGGCCCGACGATCTAATCGTCGCGGATCATTTCCGGTGGGCAACCCCGCTCGCGCTCGCCTACGGATTCACCGCGCTCAACGCGGAGCCCCTTCTCGCCGGGCGCGGCGATCCCGAGCAGGTCGCGCAGTTCCTCGCGGGAACGAAACGCCGCGTCGTGCTGATCTCCTCAACCCGCCGCGGCCTTGACGCATGGCCCGAGCCCTTCCGGCACGCCTCCCCCATCACCGAACCGATTCGCATCGCAACCCGCGAGCGCATTCACCACCGCAGCCACCGCCGTTTCGATACACGCGACCGCGCCTACACCCTTTCAGCCGCTGTTTGGGAGCCGGCGCCATGAAGGCGGTCCGGATGGAGAGCGTTGTGATCCAGAACCGAATACTCGCTCCTGGGACACACGAGATCTCGCTGGAGCGAAACGGCTTCATGTTCCGCGCGGGCGAGGAAATTGTCGTGCACGGGATCGCCTCCGAGGATGATCGGACCTACTCCCTTGCAAGCGGCGAACGGGAGAGCGTCCTGCGGTTGCTCATTCGCGTCATACCCGACGGACGCGTCAGCCCTCGACTCGCTCGCCTTGCGCCGGGCGAACGCGTCAGCTTCAGCGGACCCACGGGCAGTTTTACGTTGCGCGACCCGGATCGTCCGGCCTGCCTGGTCGCCACCGGCACCGGCGTGGCCCCCTTTGTTTCCATGTTGCGCAGCCATCCCGACTGGCGGCCCATCTTGCTGCACGGCGTCCGCCACGCCCAAGAGCTGTACTATCGAGAGGAGTTCGCGCCGCGCGCGGCCGAGTACGTGCCCTGCCTGAGCCGCGACCCCGTCCGTCCACGGCGTGTCACCGACGCGCTGGCGGAACGCGCGATGCCGTCCGACACCGACATCTACCTGTGCGGCGGACAGCCGATGATCCGCGCCGCGCGCGCGCTCCTCCTCGCCCGCGGACACCCGCCCGATCGCATCGCTGCGGAAACGTATTATTTCTGGTGACGCTTTCCGCTTGCGTTCCGCTCGATCGGCGGTATCGTTCAATTTATGAATGTTTCAAAACGTGAAACATTAAGCCTTGCGGCATTCGTGGATCGCATCTCGCAGCTAACCCCTCAGCTGTGCCGCGCGATGATGCGTCAGGAGACCTCGTGCGTCTCGCGCGGGCAGATCACAGTTTCGCAAATCTGGGCGCTGGAGATGATTCGCGACCGCGCCCCTTGTCCGCAGCATGAACTGTTGAAGGCGCTGCACCTCAAGGCCTCCACCGGGACGGTCTTTGTCGACCGGATGTGCCGGCAAGGCTTTGTCCGAAGGATCCGCAACCCCGACAACCGGCGCGAGGTTTTATTGCAGATCAGCCGTAAGGCCGAGGCGCTCCTGGACGAAGCTCGTGCGCAGAGAAGGGAGGCCTTTCGACTGTTGTTCAAGCCGTTGCCGGCCGCCCAGCGGCGTCCATATTTGCGACTGCTCGAATCGATTATGAAGGATTTTAGCGCCATCAAAGGATAACGATCATGGGTACCCAGATTCATCTGTTTCGGTTTGTTGCGCTCGCTGTTGCCCTCTCGCTGCCTCTTCTATCGGGCCTCGGCTGCGCGAGGCGATTCGAGAAAGCCGGCGGCCCGCCGCCGGACGCGGCGCTGAAGGTGCGAACACACCAAGTGGCGCCCCAGCCGTTCCGCGAAACCTTCGCGGCGTCGGCCACAATCATGCCGAACGAGTCGGTGATCATCAAATCCGAGTCGGAGGGCCGCATCGTTGGGATCGGATTTGTTGAAGGCGAGCGCGTCGAAAAAGGGCGCGTCTTGTTTCGGCTGGATCCCGAAAAACTCAACGCCGCGCTGAAGGAAGCGCAGGCGGCCTTCGCATTGGCGGAGGCCAACCGCGCGCGCGCCGAGGAAATGCTGAAGGCGAACGCAATCTCGGCGCAGGAGTTCGATGTCGCGAACAGCGCCTATCTCGCCCGAAAAGCGGCCGTGGATTTGCTCGCCCGCCAACTGGAGGACAGCGTGATTCGCGCGCCGTTTGACGGCGTGATGGGCGCCCGTCTCGTCAGCCCCGGACAGATGGTGGGCCGATTGACGCCGCTGGCGTCCTTGGTCGATCAGTCCCGCGTCAAGGTGGAGTTCCGCCTGCCGGAGCGGCTGGCCCCAAGCGTTCACATCGGAATGCCCGTGGCGCTGCGCGTGGCCGCGTGGCCGGATGAGGCGTTTGAAGGCCAGGTCTCTTTCATCTCCCCCGATCTGGATCCGGCAACAAGAACCCTGCTCGTGCGCGCCGATCTCGACAACAGCTCCGGCCGGCTGCGCGGCGGCATGTTCGCGCGGGTTGACCTCGTCCTGAACGAGATCCCGGACGCGCTGCTGATTCCCGACATTGCGCTCATGCAGAGAGGCGACAAGACGTTTGTCTATGTGGTCGGCGATGATTCCCGCGCCCAGTTGCGCGAGGTGACCACCGGACCACGCGTCTCGGGGCGCGTGTTGGTGTTGTCCGGCCTCGCGCCGCGCGAGGTGGTGGTGACCGAGGGCCATCAAAAGCTTGGACCCAACTCGCGAACGGATGCCTCGTAGCGAGGCGATGGTGATGCCATGGTGATTTCAGAAATATCCATCCGCCGGCCGATTTTTGCGGCCATGATTAGCCTCGCGATTCTGCTCTTCGGCCTCGTCGCGATTCAGCGGCTCTCGGTCCGCGAATTGCCGGACATCGACCCGCCGGTCGTCAACGTTCTTACCGTATATCCGGGCGCGAATGCTCAGGTGGTGGAGACCGAGGTCACGGAAAAGCTCGAAGAGTCGCTCAACAGCATCGAGGGCATCAAGACGCTCACCAGTGAAAGCCGGGAACAGGTCAGCTCCATCACCGTCGAATTTTTCCTCGGGCGGGACATCGACCTCGCCGCGCAGGATGTGAGAGACCGGGTATCCCGCGTCCGCGGTGATTTGCCTGACGATATTCAGGAACCGGTGGTCGCCAAGCAGGATGCCGACGCGTTTCCCGTCATGTGGGTCGCGCTGTTTAGCGATCAGTATTCCACCTTGGAACTGACGCAAATCGCCGAAAACCAGATCAAGGACCGCCTGCAGACCATTCCCGGAGTCAGTTCGGTGCTGCTGGGAGGTCGAAAAAAACTGGCCATGCGGCTGCGCCTCGACCCCGACCGCATGGCGGCGCACCGCGTAACGATTGCGGATGTAGAGCGCCGACTGCGCGCGGATAATATCGAATTGCCCAGCGGACGGATTGAGGATCGCGAGCGGGAGATGTCCATTATTGCGCGCGGCGACCTGAAGACGCCGGAGGAGTTCGACGATCTCGTCCTGCGCACCGAGGGGGGCGCGCAGGTGCGGTTGCGCGACATCGGCTATGCCGAACGCGCCGCTGAAGACGAACGGTCGATTGCGCGATTCACGGGCGAGCCGGCGGTGGGGCTGGGCATCGTCCGCCAGTCAAAGGCGAACGTCATTGATGTGGTCAAACGCGTGAAGGCCGAAATCGAGCGCGTGCGCCCGACCTTGCCCGAGGGGGTGCGCCTTGAATTCCCCTACGACGAGGCGATTTTCGTCGAGCGCGCGATTTCGGAGGTCTGGACGACGCTGTACATCGCGTTCGGCCTCGTATTGGTGACTATTTTCGTCTTCCTCCGGAATCTGCGTTCGACCCTGATTCCCGCGATCACGATTCCCGTTTCGATTGTCGGCACCTTCCTATTCATGTATGTGATGGGGTTCTCGATCAATATTCTGACGATGCTCGCGCTGGTCCTTGCGATCGGGATCGTGGTGGACGATTCGATCATCGTGCTGGAGAACATCTACCGCCACATCGAGGAGGGCATGACGCCGCTGGAAGCGGCGTTTCGCGGCATGCGCGAGATTGGCATGGCGGTGATCGCCACCACCCTTTCACTGATCGCCGTATTTATTCCACTGGCATTCCAAACGACCTTCACCGGCCGCCTCTTCATCGAGTTTGCGCTGGCCGTGTGCGGGGCGGTCGCGATTTCCTCCTTCGTTGCGCTGACCCTGACCGCCGCCATTACGCCGCGGATTTTGAAAAACGTCTCGCATAAGCGTCACGGCCGCCTGTACATGGCGTTCGAGCGGATGTTCGAGCATTTCCAACAGCACTACGAACGGATGCTCGATCGGGCGCTGCGCCATCGGAAAACTGCTGTGGCCCTCTCGCTCGTCATTCTGGCGGCGACCGCGTGGCTCTACACGCGGTTGGACAGCGAATTCTTGCCGCCGGAAGACAAGGGCCGACTGCTCGCGATCGGCATCACGCCGGAAGGATCCACCGTCGAATACACCGACCGCATGCTACGACAGTTGGAGCATATTGCGAAAGAAACGCCGGAAGTGGAGATGTTCTTTGCCGCCGTCGCGCTCGGGCGCGCCGGACCGGGGCGCCCCAACGAGACCTTCATGTTCCTGCGCCTGACCGAAGGCGAGCGCAAAAATATACGCGATATGATCAACGGACCGCGCGGGCTGATGTCGCGAATGATCGGCGATGTGCGCGGCGCGCTGGCTTTCCCCATCATCCCCAAAGCGGTGACACGCGGGTTCGGCCAACCCTTCCAGCTCGTCTTGAAAGATACCGACCTGAATCGTCTCGATGCGCGAACACAGGCGCTGATCGAAGATCTGCGACAGGCGGGTTTCCTTTTCAACCTCCGCAGCGCATTCGAGTTCAATAAGCCAGAACTTCGCCTCGATATCGACCGCGATCGCGCGGCGGAACAGGGCATCTCTGTAGCCGATATTTCGCGCGCGCTTCAAATTCTGTTGGGCGGCTTGGATCTCAGCACCTTCAAGGAGGGCGGCAAGGAATACAAGGTTGTCGCGCAACTGCGGCGCGAGGATCGCTTGACGCCGGACAGCCTGCAGCGCGTCTATTTACGCAACGCGCGCGGCGAAATGGTGCAACTTGCCAATCTCGTCTCCTGGGAGGAAGGCGGCGGACCGAACGCGATCTATCACTTCAATCGCTTTCGCTCGGCGACGATCGAGGGCACACCGGCCGGCGTGACCCTCGGGGAGGCGATGGCCCGGGCAGAGGCCATGATCAAGGAGAAGGAGCCCGGCGCGATCTACGACTGGGCCGGCGAATCGAGCGACCTGCGCGAATCGGGCAAAGGTTTCTATTTCATTGCGGCGCTCGCCCTCATTGTTGTTTTCATGGCGCTTGCATCGCAATTTGAAAGTCTCCTGCACCCATTTACCATTATGCTCACCATACCGCTTGCGGCATTCGGCGCGTTCGGCCTCCTCTGGGTGCTTGACGGATTGTCGGTGATGGGCAACTCCTTCTATGGCTGGGCCAATTATGCGCCAGATCCACCCAAAATAGCTCACATTCTGGCGAAGATTTTTCCAAGGATAAGCGGTATGAATATGAACCTCATCAGTCAGATCGGGCTGGTTCTGTTGATCGGCCTCGCCACCAAAACCTCGATCCTGCTCGTCGAGTTCGCCAACCAGCGTGTCGCGCAGGGGCTTTCGCCCATGGACGCGATGCGCGAGGCGGGACGGCTGCGCTTCCGTCCCATCCTGATGACCAGTCTATCGACCATACTCGGTATCCTGCCCATCGCGATCGGTTGGGGCGCGGGCGGCGAGAGCCGCCGGCCGATGGGTGTAGTTGCGCTCGGGGGCCTCTTGACCAGCACCTTCCTGACGTTGCTCATTATCCCGGTTTTCTACACGCTCTTCGCCGAATGGGGCGAACGCTTGCACGGCCGCCGCCCTGCCCGCGCAGGTGTCGCGAAGACGGTCGTCACGGGTCTTCTAATCCTGATCGGGCTATCCCTCCCGACCTTTGCGCAGTCTGAATCGACGCAAATTTCTCCCCGCGGAAGTTTCGATCTCGCCCGATGCCTCGACACCGCGGTGCTGCAGAATTACGACATTCTTCAAGCGCGCGAGCGTGTCCGCCAGCAGTACGGCGCCCTTGTCGAGGTCCGCGGACGTGTAATCCCCCAGCTCCGCGTAACCGGCGTCTATCGGGAACAGGAAACCGAGCTGAACATGCCCGGCGCGAAAAGCGATGCCTCGTGGAACATCGGCGTCGAGGTGATCCAATCGCTGTATGCGGGCGGACGGAACGCCGCGAGCATCTCCGGCCGTCGTTTTCAAGAGGACGCCGCTCGTTTCGAGCTTCAATCCGTCATCAATCGCGTGCTGCTGGAGGTGCGCGAGCGCTATTTCGCGGTTCTCCTCGCGCGGTCGCAAATACGCGTGCAAGAGCAGAACATCGAGCTCTTGCAGGAAGAGCTGCAATCGGCGCGGAACAAGCTCGACGCCGGCGCGGTCTCGCCCTTCAATGTGCTGCGCGCGGAGGTTGCGCTGGCCAATGGCCGTACCCCGTTGATTCGCGCGCGCAACAATTATCGCATCGCAATGGAAGAATTGGCGCGCGTTCTGGGATTCCCACCGCCCGCCGCCGGACAGGAAAGCGTCCTGGACGTCGTCGGCGAGCTCGAATTCGAAGATTACGTCTCGGTGCTCGCCCAGGAGCGCTCAACGGCCTTCGGAAATCGGTCAGAGCTCAAGAGCCTCGAGTTGACTCGGCAGGCGCGCGAACAAGACCTGCGCGCGGCCCGCGGCGGCGCCCGTCCTTCGCTGGACGCCTTCGCGGGATACCAATTCCAAAACGACCCGCTTTCCGACAGCACGTGGGACGAGGTTCACGGCTGGCGCGCAGGCCTTGCCTTAAATTGGAATGTATTCGACGGCATGCAAACGCGAGGACGCGCACTGCAGGCCGCATCCGCGTTGGAGCAAACCCGCCTCGCCGAAGAACAGGCGCGGTTGGAAATCGATGTCGAGGTGCGTCGCGCGCATTCCAAATTCCTCGAAGCTCAGGAACTTGTTCAAGCCACGCGCAAGGTGGTGGAGCAAGCGGAAGAGAGCGTGCGTCTCGCCCGTTCCCGCTTTGACGTGGGCGCGGCGACTCAGCTTGATGTGCTGCAAACCCAAACCGCCCTCACCGAGGCGCGCGATAATGAGGTGCAGGCCCTATACGACTACAATATTGCCCTCGCCCGCCTGCGGAAAGCGACCGGCATCCTCGATCGGTTCGGCGGATTGGCGCCGAACAGCGATGTGCCCTAGTGCGCCGCGCGGAGCCCGTACCTGCAGCCGCGACACGGAGATCGTCGCCGCAGCCGAGCGAAATAAACGCAGATGTGCACCGGTGATCGCGGCGGGCAGTTTTAGATGAACGATCAGGATTTGCGGCGCGTGAACTCGACAGCGACGCTGCGCGCGAAACGCAATGCGCCGGGTTTATCTACGGTGACGGTCGCCTCGATCACTTTCGGATGCCGCAAACAGATGTCAACCAACCGCTCGGCAAGCGTTTCAATCAGATTGAACGAACTGGATTCAACCAGGCGGACCATCTCCTGTTTGATCTCCTTGTAGTTCACCGAATCGGCGATATCGTCGCTCCGCGCTGCTGCAGAAAAATCGCCCGCCAGCGCGGCGTTTATAATGACGTCCTGTTTGCTTTTCCGCTCGTCGGGATAAATGCCGATGATGCAGCGCAGCGCCAGATCCCGGATGTAGATGCGATCCATCGTCAGACCCCCTCGCCCAGCAGATGTTGCCCGCCGTCCACAAAGACGATCTGTCCGGTGATCGAAGGGCTCGAGGCCAAATAAACAACCGCGCGCGCGACTTCATCCACCGCAACCGGGGATCCCAGCGGAATGGTTCCGGCCCGCGTCTTCAAATAGGAGCGCGATTTGCCCGGCGGCGGCAACACAGGGCCGGGCGCAACTCCGTTGACCGTGAACCGCGGCGCGAGCGCGAGGGCCGCCGATCGGGTGAACTCCGCCAGCGCTTTTTTTGTCAAGACGTACGGGATGCGCATCGTGTCGTGCGCCGCGATTCGGCGATCCAACAGGTTCACGATGCGCCCTGTTTTCGCGATCCCAGCAAAATGGCGGGTCAACAGGATCGGCGCAAACAGATTAATCCGAAACTCCTCCTCCAATGCGCCGGAAGAGATATCGCCCATCGGGCAGGCGTTGAACACCGCGGCATTGTTGATGAGCACATCAAGCCTCCCGGCCTTCTCCCCGGCTTCTTGAATAAGCCGCTCGCAGTCGGACGCACGCGCGAGATTTCCACGCACCCGCCATGCCTCAACGCCCTTGGCGTGCAATGCCCTGCACAGCGCCTCGGCCTCTTTAGCGGAATTTCGGTAATGCACTACGACGCCACACCCTTCATCGGCCAGCGCATGTGCGATGGCATTGCCAATCCGAACCGCGCCGCCGGTTACGAGCGCGACGCACCCATCGAGCTGTTGTCTTTGCATGTGACTTATTCGCCGATTCCGCGCAAGGATTACCGGGAATCAGCGAAGTAGTATTTGAAACTCAATCGGTTATACTGTCCACTATGAATGTACGCGCCAATTTGATACGGATATTTTTGCTCGCCGCGATTTCCGCATGGGTACCGGTCCGCGCGGAAGATGCCCCCTCGCCCGCTCCGAAGGGGCCCGTGTATGTCATCCCGGTCAAGGGCATGATCGAGCCGGCGCTGCTCTACGTGATGCGGCGCGGCGTTCTCGAAGCCGAGCGCAACGATGCGGCGGCGATTATCCTGCTGATGGACACGCCCGGGGGCCGGCTCGATGCCGCCACCGACATCGTGCGCCTGATGCAGCGCGCGCGTGTGCCGACATACACCTTTGTTGAAAAAAACGCGATCTCCGCCGGCGCGATCATTGCACTCTCCACCAGGAAAATCTACATGGCGCCGGGCAGTGTGATCGGGGACGCCATGCCCATTATGATGTCCCCCACGGGCGGCGCGCAGGAAATGCCCGAGGCGATCGAGGAAAAAACCGTCTCCGCCGTCGCCGCGCTGATCCGCGCCGCCGCGCAAGAGAGCGGCCATGATCCCCAGCTTGCCGAAGCCATGGTTCGGCGAGAAATCGAATACAAAATCGGAGACGAGGTAATTAGCGCTAAAGGACAACTGCTCACTTTAACGAATATCGAGGCTGAGCGCATGGTCGGACCTGAAGGCGAGCAGCGCAGGCTGCTTTCGCAGGGAACCGTGGCCGATATTCCCGCCTTGCTTGCAACAGTCGGTTTATCGGGCAGCAACGTTGTGGAATTGGAGGTCACTTCCGCCGAGCGCCTCGCGCGCGTTATTGCGGCTGCCGCGCCGCTTCTGCTGATGGCGGGTCTCCTCGGACTCTACATCGAATTCAAGACACCCGGCTTTGGCTTGCCCGGTCTGCTCGGGCTTGCGTCCCTCGCGCTGTTCTTTTACGGCCATCACATTGCCGGTCTCGCCGGGATGGAAGACATCGCCATTTTTCTCATCGGCGTATTTCTCATCGCCTTGGAGGTATTCATTCTTCCGGGATTCGGCCTGCCGGGCATTATCGGCATCACCCTTGTGCTGTATTCGCTCTTGAGCGCAATGGCGGAGCGGTTGCCGGGCGGCTCGTGGATGCCCAGCTTGCCGGATCTGCAGCTGCCGCTGATCAAACTTTCATCGGGGATCCTGCTCGCCGCGCTGGGGGCGGTCGTCGTCGGGCGCTGGCTGCCGCGCTCGCGCGCGGGGCATTGGTTGATTCTCGACAAGGCGACCACCGCGCAGAGCGGCTACACCGGCGCGACGGTGGACGACTCGCTCATCGGCGCGGAGGGAATCGCGGTCACCCCGCTGCGGCCGGCCGGGGCGGTGCTGTTTGGAGAACGGCGCATCGACGTGGTCACCCGCGGCGAGTTTGAGGACGAAGGCACGCGCGTTCGCGTGGTGGAAGCGAAAGGCAACCGGATTGTGGTCGAAGCCATTGCCCCGCAGAAGGAGATCGCATGAGTTCGGCAACCCAGTTGTTCGCGGCCTTCATTGCGATGGGCCTCATTCTGATTGCCCTCGAAATTATCGTGCCCGGCGGCATCCTGGGGGCATTCGGCGTAATTGCGCTGCTCGGCGCCATCGCGATCGGCTTTGTCGCCTTCGGGCCCCAGGGCGGAATTCTCGCCGCCGTCGCCGTTTTGATTTTCAGCGCGGTGATTCTCGCCGTCTGGCTGAAGCTCTTCCCGCGCACGCGCATGGGCAAGGCGCTCACGCTGCAAAAGGACGGACGTTCATTCAAAACCGATCCCACCACCCCATCCCCGCTGCTCGGCAAGGAGGGCGTCGCCGCATCGAATCTCCAACTTTCCGGCATTGCCACCATTGACGGACGCCGAACCGATGTCGTGGCGGAGTCCGCATTCATCCCGGCGGGCGCCCGCGTGAAGGTGGTCAAAGTCGAAGGCCACCGCGTGGTCGTCCGCGAAATCCACGCCGCTTCCGCCGAATCCGTTGGCACAACGCCCTCTGTCGCAGTATAGTCGTTTTTCAAGAGTCGATTTCGTCAACCCTACTGAAAGGAAATAACCATGCCCGGATTCCTGACTATTCTGATGGTGATCGCCGCGCTCACCGTCCTCGTCTTTGTCGGCCTGTTCTTCTCGTTCTTGAGCACCTGGATACGCGCCCTCACCTCCGGCGCGCCGACGAGCTTTTTCACGCTGCTGGCGATGACGCTCCGCCGCGTGCCGCCGAAGGTCATCGTCGATGCGCGCATTCAGCTCGTGAAGGCGGGGCTCTCCCTCGACTCCGACTCGCTCGAAGCGCACTACCTCGCGGGCGGCCACGTGAAGCAGGTCGTCAACGCGCTGATTGCCGCCGACAAGGCGAACATCGATCTCTCCT
Organism: uncultured bacterium; assembly: GCA_937958885.1. Taxonomy (GTDB): domain Bacteria; phylum Verrucomicrobiota; class Kiritimatiellia; order CAIVKH01; family CAIVKH01; genus JAMLJG01. The sequence goes on from CALGMT010000002.1 coordinate 28,954, forward strand.
TCCAGCGCGCCGCCGCGATCGATCTCGCAGGCCGCGATGTGTATGAGGCGGTCCGCACCAGCGTCAATCCGAAGGTGATCGATTGCCCGGACCCGAGCAAGGGCACCGCCATGCTCGACGCCGTCGCTCGCGACGGGATTCGACTGCTCGTCAAGGCGCGCGTCACCGTGCGCGCGAACCTCGATCGGCTTGTCGGCGGCGCGACCGAGGACACCATCATCGCGCGCGTCGGCCAGGGTATCGTCAGCGCCATCGGCTCGTCCGACACCTACAAGCATGTGCTCGAAAACCCCGACCACATTTCGCGCAAGGTGCTCAACAGCGGACTCGACGCTCAGACAGCATTTGAAATTGTCTCCATCGATATCGCGGACGTCAGCGTCGCCGGCGTCAGCGGCGCGCGCGAGGTGGCCAACGTGGGTGCGCTGCTCGAAACCGAACGCGCCGAAGCCGACAAGAAACTGCGCCAGGCGGAAGCCGAAGGCCGCCGTGCGATGGCCATCGCCTTCGAGCAGGAAATGCGCGCGCGCGTGCAGGAAATGCAGGCCAAGGTCATCGAGGCTCAGGCCCAGGTGCCACTTGCCATTGCCGAAGCCTTTCGCAAGGGCAACCTCGGCGTGATGGATTTCTATCGCATGCAAAACATCATGGCCGACACCAGCATGCGCGAATCGCTCGCCGACGGCGACGACAAGAGCCGCAAGCAGGATAAGTCGCAATAAGTTGCGGCAGGGCGCTGCCTCCGGGCGCGCCGGGATCAGCCCGCATCTGATCCCGGCGTCCTGCATGGAGGTCGAGCCCGCCGATTATGGAATGAACATCCACCTGCCCATAGCCGCAGGAATCGGGATCGAGGGGATCATTTGGTTGATCATCCTGATCTTCTGGGGCATTGCGCAAGCTGTGCAGAAATCACGAAACAGCCGGCGTCCGGGGTCGCCACCAGCGCCCTCCTCAACACGCCGCACGGCGAGTCCGTTTGATGACGAACTGCGCGAGATGCTGGAGCAGCTAGCCGGGCGAACATCGACGCCAACTCGCGCAGAAGCCGTCGAGGACATGGAGGACGAGGAGGAATTTACGCCCGCGCCGCCTCCGCCGCCCCGTCCACAGCGACCGCCGCCTGTTCAGAGACCCGCGCATCAACCTCCTCCCCGCCCGTCCGTACAAGCGCAGCGCGCCCACGCTCGACAGTTTTCACCTCCCCATCCACCGCCCTCTCGCCTTCAATATCCAACCACCCCCTTGCCGCCGCCCGAAGCGATACCTGAAATGGCCGCGATGATATCGGCGGAGGATTTCGCCGCCAGCATGTCGATCCGCTCCGGACTCAATTCGCCCGGGATTTCGATGCGGATGAAGGGTATGAGCTTGCAGGGGATGGCGACCATGCCTTCCGGCAATCCCGCTGGCCGCCACGGCGCGCCGATATTGAGTCTGAACGATCTGCGCGATCCACGACAGTTGCGCAAGGCGATACTGGCTAAAGCCGTTCTGGATCCGCCGCGCGGATTGGTGCCATATGGAGCCTCAAATCAATTCTGATTGATATCGAGGCCGGAACGGCGGGTGGGCAGGTGAATTCGGGAATAGGTTTATTTAGCTGACGAACTTTCGCTCCGTCCGGACAAGCCGGACGGGGGCGACGTCAAAACTCCTACGCTCGTCCCGCCGGTTAGCTGATGAACTTTCGCTCCGTCCGGTCAAGCCGGACGGGGGCGACGTCAAACTCCTACGCTCGTCCCGCCGGTTAGCTGGTGAACTTTCGCTCCGTCCGGACAAGCCGGACGGGGGCGACGTCAAAACTCCTTTCGCTCCGTCCGGTCAAGCCGGACGATGGTGTGATTAAGACCCCGGCGGGCTTGGCCCGCCGGTGAATGAGTTCGGCGACTAGGATGTCGCAGTCGGCGACTAGCTCTCGCTCAATCGCTTTTTGGGCGCTTCGAAGAAGCGAGCATGCGCATCGCGAAGTATGGCGGGGATACGCGAGGCAAAAGGGCTGTGCGCGAGCGCTGGGCGAATAGCAGCTTCTTCAACGTTCGCCGCATTGTTTCCGGGAAACCAGTGGTCGGCCTGACCGAGCAGGTTGTAGCGCATCTTGGCCCACCCCTCCATATCGAGCGCGACAGACCATGTCCACAAGCGCAAAATCTCGTGAATATTGATTTGACCCGGCACCTCCGTCCATTCGGGCAATCCTTCGTGCCATCGGGCGCACCAGTCCTCACCATGAACGCGAACCAATTCATCGCGCAATCGACTTGCGATCGGCGCCGTGACGACTGCAGCTTCGTTATAATGAGCCAAGCCAGCGATATGCTCGTCAAAGTCCGAGGGCCGCGCGGCGCCGAGGCTCAACGTGTGGACTTCCGGGCGGCTCAGACAGAATAAGTCATTGAACTGCATCGGAGTCAGCGGCGCGCACAAGCGAAGCAACTTGTCTGACGGTTCGTACAATTTCCCGCCTTTGTCATTCGGGCTGATAATAAACACGCCCATCTCGCGCCGTGCCGCGGCCTCGATGGCGGGCCACGTGAATTCATTCACGAGATACCAATGGAGATTCACATAGTCGAAGCGATCGGTTTCGATGGCGCGGATGATTTCGCGCACGGGTCCGTGCGTGGAGAATCCGATAAACCGGCAACGCCCTTCGCGCCGCAGCGCTTCGGCGGCGTCGAGCGTGCCGCCGGGCTTCAACACCTGGTCGAGCAACTCGGCGTTGTTGATCCCGTGCACCGCGAGCAAGTCGACGTGGTCGAGACGCAGGTTCTTCAGCGATGTCTCGAAGACCGAGCGAAATTCATCACCGGTGTCTTTGGGACCGACTTTGGTCTGCACGATCAATCGGTCGCGCGGATAGTCCGGGAGAATACGGCCCAGTTGCAGCTCCGAGGTGCCGTATCCGCGCGCGGTCTCGATGTGCGTGATGCCCAGCTCGATTGCCCGCCGGATGCACGCCTCAACGTTCCGCTGGCTCTCCTCGGGCACCTCCGAACCGGGCAGGTCTTTCCACGAGTGCTGATAGCGCATGCCGCCGCAGGAAAAGACCGGCATGGCGAGACCGGTTCGGCCGAATCGTCGAGTGGGTACGGGCGGCGCGTTCATGCATCGCAACTATCCTCCGCGCCGACGCCGCGATCAAGCGCGCGATCCATCTGATATTTCGGATCGGCGTCCGCTCCGCGCGCGCGCGATTCGCCGCGCCGCAGGTCGGCCGGAAGGGTGCGGGCAAAGTCGGATACGACGCGCCGCGCTTCGTCCATTGAGGCGACGGTGTTGCACACCTCGCGCAACTGGTGGACATGCGGGAAACCGGAGGCGTACCAGAGCAGGTGTTTGCGCGACAGACGCGCGGCAAGTTCGGTGTTTCCATAATGTTCCGCGTGGTAGTCGAGATGGCGCAAGACCGTCTGTTCCCACTCCGCGACGGTAGGAGATTCCTCGCCGCGGCCCGCAAGGGTGCGGAAAATCCACGGATTACCGAGGGCGCCGCGGCTGACCATCACGCCGTCGCACCCGGTGGCGGACACCATTCGGCGGGCGTCCGCCGCGGCCATCACATCGCCGTTTCCGATCGCCACGATGCGGGGATTGACCGCGCGCGCCGCGGTGACGCCCGCGGCGATGCCCGGCAGGCTCACGCGCACCGCGTAGGTGTCTTCGCGCGTGCGTCCGTGGATCGTGAGCATGTCCGCGCCCGCGCGCGCGATGGCCGCCGAATTGGCCTCGACGTTGATGGACGCTGCGGCAAATCCGAGACGGATCTTGACCGACAGCGGACGCTTTGTCGCCGCGCGCGCCGCAGCCACAATTTCCTCCAACCGAGCGGTGTCTTTGAGCAACGCCGAACCGAGTCCAGATCCGACTACCTTTCGGACTGGACAGCCCATGTTCAGATCGATGGTATCGAATCCCGCCTCATCAAGCGCGCGCACGGCGGCGAACACGCGTTCAGGGTCCGGTCCGGTCACTTGAACGCCGAGCACGTCTTCGTCCGGATGCCGGGCAAGCATCTCGAGGGTCCGGCGATTGCGAATGAGCAACGCCACGGCGGAGAGCATCTCGACATAGGTCAGCCCCGCGCCCATTTCCTGGCAGATGCGCCGGAACGGGGCATCCGTCACGCCCGCCAGCGGCGCCAGAAGCGCGCGATTCGGGAGGGTCAATGATCCCAGCGCTAAGGGAGAATCCAACATCGGATGCGCTGCACAGACTAGCGTGCGAGGAACTGGTGGCGATAGAAATTGAGCTCGGCGATGGATGCGAGGACATCGTAATACGCATCGTGCCGCTTGCCGTCGAGCAGATGCTTCGGTCCGGGCAGGTGGGATCGGAGCGTTTCAATGTCGTCCTTCTCGAATTCGGGACCCTCTCGCCAATCCTGCCACTGCAGTTTGAGCGCGGTGACGTCGAGGTGGCGATAGTGCAGCAGGCGCATGAAGCGCGGCAGGTACTTCATCGCCAGGCGCCAGTCGGTGTGCACGCTGTTCCCCGCGAGTATGGGACGGCGCTTGTCCTCGCCGCCGGGCACGTTGATCCGCCCGACGAGCGCCGCGAGCCTCGCATCCACCTCCGCTATGTCGAGCGCCAGCTCCGACCGGCAGATGGCGAGGAGATCGGGCAGATTTTCCTCCACCCACGGGCTGACCCGCACCCCATCCGGCAGGCGCACATGAAAGCGCACATCCTGTTCCGGCGGGAACACGCGCTCCAGGTCCGCATCGGTGACAACGGCGGCCACCTGCAGGATTGCCGCCGATTCGAGGTCGAGCGAGGAATACTCGGTGTCAAACCACACGTAGGCTGTGCTTCGATACGGACGCTCGATCATCGGATCAATCCGCGTCCGGACCGAAGTTTTCCAGCGCGTTTCCCGACGGCATGACGATTGGGCATGGCTTGAGCCCCCAAATGTCATCCGCGTATTCGCGGATGGTGCGATCGCTGGAGAACTTGCTCATCCGCGCGACGTTGAGGATCGCGCGGCGCGCCCATTCCTGCTGATCGTTGAACAGCTGGGCGACCTCGGCTTGGCATTTCACATACGGCGCGAAATCGGCGAGATGGAAATACTCGTCCCCGCGCTCCATCAGCGCCCGATAGATCTCGACGAAGATGGGACCCTCCTCGGGGACGAATTCGTTGTCGCGGATTGCGTCGATCACGCGGCGCAGCGCGGGGTCGCGATGGTAGTAATCCCACGGATTGTAGTGTTTTTTGAGTTCGACCAGTTCGTGGGTCTTGTGGCCGAAGATGAAAATATTCTCGGCGCCGACCTCCTCCGCGATCTCGACGTTGGCGCCATCCAGCGTGCCGATGGTCAGCGCCCCGTTGAGCGAAAGTTTCATGTTGCCCGTGCCGGACGCCTCCTTGCCCGCGGTGGAGATCTGCTCCGACAAATCGGCTGCCGGAATGATGATTTCGGCGAGCGAGACGCTGTAGTCCGGCAAAAATACAACCTTCAGTCGATCCGCGACATTCGGGTCGCTGTTGATCGCGCGCCCCAGCGAGTTACAGAGTTTGATGATCAACTTCGCGAGGTGATAGCTCGGCGCAGCCTTCGCGCCGAAGATGAAGGTGCGCGGCGTGATGTCGATGTTTGGATCGTCCTTGATCCGGTGATATAACGAGATGATGTGCATCGCGTTGAGCAGCTGCCGCTTGTATTCGTGCAAGCGCTTGATCTGAACGTCGTACATGGACGCCGGATCGATCCATTCGCCCACCAGGTCCTGCACCACGCCCGCCAGGCGCTCCTTGTTCTGGCGCTTGACCTTGAGGAACTCGTCGCGAAAGGTCTTGTCCTCGGCATAGGGCTCAAGTTTTTTCAGCTCATCCAGGTTCCGCACCCAGCCGCCGCCGATCCGGCTGGTGATGAGTTGCGAAAGCGCGGGATTGCAGACCAGGAGCCATCGGCGGTGCGTGATGCCGTTGGTCTTGTTGTTGAACCGTTCGGGAAAGAAGTCTGCGAAATCCGCAACGGTGAATTTCTTGAGCAACTCAGTATGCAAGGCCGACACGCCGTTGATCGAATGGCTGCCGACCATGGCCAGGTTCGCCATGCGCACCTGGCGGTGATCGCCCTCTTCGATGAGGGACATCCGCTGCACGCGGCCTTCATCGCCCGGCCATCGAAGCTGGACCTGCTGTAGGAAGCGCGCATTGATCTCGTAGATGATCTGCAAATGGCGAGGCAACACGCGCTCCATGAGCTGGACCGGCCATTTCTCGAGGGCCTCCGGCAGCAAGGTGTGGTTCGTGTAGCCCATGGACTTGACCGTGATGTCCCATGCTTTCTCCCACGGGAGGTCGGTCTCGTCCATGAAGTAGCGCATCAACTCCGCGACGGCGAGGGCCGGGTGCGTGTCATTAAGCTGGATCGCATTTTTCTCCGCAAACGGCAACCAGTTGGAGTGATTCTTGCGATAGCGGCGGATGATGTCGCGAATGGTGCAGGTGACGAGGAAATACTCCTGGATCAGGCGCAGTTCCTTGCCCGCGTGCGTCGCGTCGGACGGATAAAGCACCTTGGTGATCGTTTCCGCCCAATTCTTTTCCTCCACGGCGCGGACGTATTCGCCCTGATTGAAGACATCGAGGCGGAAACTTTCCGTCGCGCGGGAGCTCCACAGGCGAAGGACATTGACCGTATTCACGCCAAACCCGATCACCGGCATGTCGTAAGGCACGCCCTCCAGCATTTGCCAGTCCACCCAGACCGGCTTGCGTCCGCCGCCGACGGTGGGCACGTGCTCGATACGGCCATACACGAGCACCGGCACGGTGTACTCCGGGCGCACCATTTCCCATGGATTGCCGAATTTGAGCCAGTCGTCGGGCCGCTCTTTCTGCCAACCGTTCTCGAACTCCTGCCGGAATAGACCGTGTTCGTAGCGCAGTCCGTAGCCGTATCCGGGATATTCCATGGACGCCAGAGAGTCGAGGAAGCACGCCGCCAGACGGCCCAACCCGCCGTTGCCGAGGCCCGCATCTACCTCCTGCGTGACGAGCGTGTCGAAATCGATATCCATTTCCTTGAGCGCTTTTCGCGCCGCTTCGGTGACGCCGAGCGCCGCGATGTTGTTTTCGAGCAGGCGGCCCAGCAGGAATTCCATCGAGAGGTAGTACACGCGCTTGACGTCGTGATCGACGTAGGCCCGCTGCGTGGCGATCATGCGATCCATCGCCAGCTCGCGGATGGCGTAGGCAAACGAAACCTCCTTGTCGTAATCCGTCGCGCTGCGCCAGTCTTTGCATCGCGTGTAGGTCAGGTGATACAGCATCCGGTCGCGTATGGTTTTTGCGCTGACCTTGCCATTGGCTGCGGTCTTCGTCTGTGTAGGCATAATCGTTTCCAAAAAAACGCTTCACCGCGTGCCATCCGATACGCCGGTCTCCCCCGCGGCACGTCGTTCCTTGTTTTCAGTAATGAGGCATTTTTTCCGACGGACGCCTTTGCCGCAACACAATTTTATTCGCTGCAATAAAGGATGCCTCAGGTCAGAAACCGCGCGCGATCCAATCCGGGAGGTAATTCGCACACTTCGTGACGTCCGAACCAGGCATATCGCCGGCGCGCGATTGCATTATACAGCGCGTCGCGCAAGGGAATCGGGAGGACG
>CALGMT010000003.1 GCA_937958885.1 uncultured bacterium
TTCAACAGCCCGTCAGGCTCAGAGATTTCACCCTACCAGTTCATTTCGGCATTTCCGTCGAATGCTGTAGCTCGAGCGCCCCGCGGGCCCGTGGGAGGTCCATGCCCGTAATCTATCAAAAACACGCCACTTTCACCCACATGCGAAAATTCAGCGCCTGACCCCTTTGACGGCCAACCCCCTCTCCCACCGCGTGGGAGAGGGCTGGGGTGAGGGCAACAATCCAACAGCCCATCAGGCTAGAGAATTCACCCTACCAGTTCATTCCGGCATTTCCTTCAAATGCTGTAGCGCCGGCGCTCTGTCGCCGGAGATGATCGACTTCACACTTCCGCCGGCGGAGCGGCGGAACTACTGCGTTGGAAGGATGAGTTCTCCCTGAATCGAAGATCGGTGAAGGCTTCATAACATCAGGCATTGCCCGATGATGATTTAAGGCCAACCCCGATTGCGCGCCGGAGCAGTCCGCAGGCAGACTGACCCCCGTGTTGATGACGAAGACTCACCGAATCCTCCTGGTGGATGATCATGCCTTCGTGCGCCGCGCGATGCGCCGCTTGCTGGAGGTGGATCCGTTCCTGCGAGTCAGCGCGGAGTCGGCGACTTTTCGACAGGCCTTGAAGGATATCCGCGTCGAGTGTCCCGACCTCGCGATCGTGGACCTGGTGTCGCCCGGCGAGGACGGCCTGCACTTCATACGCGAGGCGCGGCGCATCAATCCCGCGCTGCGTATTCTGGTGGTGAGCCTTCACAAGGAGTCTCTGTTCGCGGAGGTCTCGCTGCGCGCCGGCGCGGACGGTTATTTGATGAAAAGCGATGCGGCGGATCGGTTGGTCGATGCGGCGCATACGGTCTTGAGCGGCGAGGTGTATTTGAGCCCGGTCATGAAGCAGGCGCTGTTCGAGCGCCTGCGCGGCGTGGACCGGAATGGGGGTCGTGCGCCGGCGGCGCGCGCCTTCCATAAGCGGCCCGGCGCTAGGGCGTCCCGCCGAGTTCGTAGCTCAAGACGCTGAGCACAAACAGCGCGGCCGTTTCGCTGCGCAAAATCGATTCCCCGAGCCGAACCGCGCGGCCGCCGGCATTGCGCGCGGCCGCGCGCTCGCGCGCGCTGAAATCGCCTTCGGGCCCCACGAGCGCCGCGACGGAGCGCGGGCGCATGTCGCGCGCCGCGTGCAGCGCCTCGCGCAGGGGCTGGGCGTCGGGTTCCAGCGAGCACACGAGCAGTAGATCGACCGGCGGCATTTCGGACAGGCAGGAGAGCAGCGGACGCGCGGGATCGACGACCGGCACCCAGTTGGCGCCGCATTGTTTCGCGGCGTTCAGGGCGATGCGCTGCCAGCGCTCGCGTTTGGCCTCTTCGTTGTCCTCCCGCAAGCGGACGACGGCGTGATCGGTTTGGACCGGCCGGATCGCGAGCGCGCCGAGCTCGGTTGCCTTCTGGATCACCCAGTCCATCTTCTGCTCGCGCGGAATGCCCTGCAGCAGGATGAGTTCGGGGACGGGGCGCGGCTGGATGTGCTGCTGGAGCACGCGCAAGCGGGCGCGGCGGCGATCCAGCTCGACGATCTCGCATTCCGCGGAGCGGCCCTCGCCATCGAACGCGACCACCGTTGCGCCGATGCGCTCGCGCATCACGGTGTGGAGGTGGTGAACCTCGTCAGGGGGCAGCGCAAGTTCGTCGGGCTGCCAATTCGAGGGCGGCACGTAGCAGCGCATGCCCGCGCCTATTCTTTCTCCACGGCGGCTTTCCGCGCGTAGAAAGATTCAGCCATCCGCCGCAATTCGCGAATGCCTTTGTAGTCGTCGCGATCGATCTCCGTGTCGAGCCGGGCGAGCAGGTCGCGCTGGCCGCGGCTTAACCGATCCGGCATGGCGATGTTCAGGCGCACATGCTGGTCGCCCGCGCCGTATCCGCGCGGGCCTTCGACGCCCTTGCCGCGAAGCCTCAATATGGTTCCGCTTTCCGTGCCCGCAGGGATTTTCAGCTTGGCGTATCCGTGAATGGTCGGCACCTCAATTTCGCCGCCGAGCGCGGCGACGGTGAAGGGGAGCGGCATCTCGCAATAAATATCGTCCCCGCGCCGCTGAAAGAAGCTGTGCGGCCGAACATGGATCACGACGTAGAGGTCGCCCGCCGGCCCGCCGCGCGCGCCGCCTTCGCCCTTGCCGGCGAGGCGCAGGCGCGAGCCGGTTTCGACGCCGGGCGGAATCTTCAATTGGATCGCGCGGCGCGCCTTGACGCGCCCCTCGCCGTTGCACGCGCGGCAGGGACGGGCGACCGTTTGCCCCGCGCCTCCGCAGACGGGACAGGTCTGTCGGACTTGAAAGAATCCGCTGCTGGAAATGATCATGCCGGAACCGTTGCAGCGGCGGCAGGTCTCGCGCTTGCTCCCCGGTTCCGCGCCCGTGCCGCGGCAGGCCTCGCATTCGTCCATCATCGTGAGCGCGATCTCGCGCGTGGAACCGAAGACCGATTCCTCGAAATCAATTTCGAGATCCACGCGCAGGTCGGACCCGCGCGCGGACTGGTCGCGCGAGCGCGCGCTTCCGCCGCTGAAGAAATCATCGAAAATGCTGCCGCCCCCGCCGCCACCCGCGCCGCCGAAGGCGCCCATGAAGGTGCGGAGCGCCTCCTCGAGGTCGATCCCGCCGAAGCCGCCTCCCTGAAAACCGCCGGGGCCGCCGCCAGGGCCGCCGCCAGGGCCAAAGGCGCCGTGGCCGAAGCGGTCGTAGCGCTCGCGCTTCTCCTGGTCGCTCAAAACCTCGTAGGCTTCGGAGATTTCCTTGAACTTCTCCTCGGCCTCTTTGTTGCCGGGGTTCTTGTCCGGGTGGTATTGGACCGCCAGCTTGCGGTAGGCCTTCTTGATCTCCTCGGCCGTAGCGCCCCGGCTCACGCCGAGTACTTCATAATAATCGCGCTTGGCGGCCATGCTAGGCCTCCGCCGAGGGGGTGGCGGGGCCGGGCCCGCTGGAGACGACGACTTGCGCCGGACGCAAAAGGGCGGGACCGAGCCGATAGCCGCGCCGGGTCGCCTGCAGCACGGTGTCTGGCGGATATTCGTTTGAGGGCGCGTGGGTGACGGCCTCGTGGAGGTGCGGATCGAACGGCTCGCCGGGCGCGGCATCGAGGGCCGTGAGCCCCGCGCGCTCAAGCGCGCGCAGCAGCTCGTTCTGCACGAGTTGGAAGCCGGAACGCACGGCCTCGTCTACGCCGTGCTCCGCTGCGCTCCGCAGGCCGAACTCGAAGTGGTCCAAGACCGGCAGCAAATTCTTCATCAGCTCCTCGTGCGCGCGCGCCTGCGCCTCCGCGCGCTCGCGCTGGGTGCGGCGCCGGAAATTGTCGAAATCCGCCTGCAGGCGGATGTGGCGGTCCTTGAGGGTTTCGAGCTCCGCCTGCGCGCGCTCGATGTCGCCGGACGGTTCGATCGGCGCGTCCGCCGCCGTTTCGGAGGCGGGCGTATCGAGCGGGGCTTCAGCAGGGGGTGTGGAATCGGAATGGTTCATGGTTTGCATCGCAACATGCGGCGCGGGGCGGGGCGCCGAAATAGACCGGAAAGCATACCGGTCAGAAAAACTTCGTCAATCGCAGGCAATTGCCCGAGCTGGTCGCGCGCTCGTAGGTCACGTCATCCACGAATTTGCGGATGATGTACATGCCGAGCCCGCGCTGTCGCTCCGCCTGCACGTATTCATCGGGATCGATGCTGCGCTGGTTGTCGAAGTCGAAACCCGCGCCGCGGTCAAAGATCTCAACGACGATGCGGTCCTTGCATTGCATCAGATTGATGCGCAGGCCGGGGTGATTCGGATTGGCGGCCGCATTGGCCTCGCCGCCGTAGCTGTGCTCGATGACGTTCGCGCACGCCTCGTCCACCGCCATTTCGAGTTGCGCGGTTTTGAACTCGGAGAGTCCCGCGCGCGCGCTGATGTCCATGACCGATTGCCGGATCATGCGCAGGTAACTGTAGCGGCACGGCAAATGCAGGGTGACGAACCCTTCGATCGCGAGGTTGTTGTCCGCGCTCATGTCCCCCACCTTTCAGCCGTTATGACGTGAACTTGCTCGCCGCGAGATTTGCGTCCGGAAACACTTGCAGGATTTTGTCGAATCCCAGTAGCTCCACAATGCTGAAAATCTTGGGTGTCAGCGCGGCGAGTTTGAGGTCGCCGCCGTTTTCGCGCGCGCGCCGCGCGAACCCGATCAACGCGCCGAGCGCGGCGCTGTTAATGTAGTCCAGGTTTGCGCATTCGAGCACGATTCGATGGCGCTGTTGATCGCGCAGGTGATTGAGAGATGATTCCAGACGTGGAAACGAGTAGGCATCCAGCGCGCCGTCCAGGTGCAGGATGTCCACGTCGTCGCGTCTTTCATGTTTGATCTGGCATTCCCGCATAATGCCTCCCATGTTAACCTCTCCACCGGAAAACAAGCAAGGTCATATCGTCGTATTGCGCGCGTCCGCCCACGAAACGCTCCAGACGCTGCCGCACATTGTTCACCACCGGGGCGGCGCCTTCCGCCGCGGCGACCTTGCACGCGTCGAGAAGGGCATGAAGGCCCCATTCTTCTTCCCGCATGTTCATGGCCTCCGTGATGCCATCGGTGTATGTGGCGATCACATCGCCCGGCGCCAGCATGTGTACGGTTTCCTCCAGCATGGTGTCAAACGTGTCGGCATCCATCAGACCAATGGCGGTGCCGCCGGCGCCGAGAAATTCGATCTGTTTTCCCCGGACCAGCACGGCGCGCTCATGGCCCGCGCGCGCGATGGTCAAGCCGCCGGTCTCTTGATCCAGCACCATGTAGAGCATCGTGATGAACATGTCCTCCGCGATGTCGGCGCGCATCACGCGATTGATCGCGCGCAGCACCTCCGCGGGACTCGCGCGCCCGGGCGCGTGCGCGCGCAGCATGCTCCGGCAGACCGACATCAGGAGCGCGCCGCCTATCCCCTTGCCGGAAACGTCCGCAATCGCGAGCCCGATGCGCCGGTCGTCCACCCGGACCACGTCATAATAGTCCCCGCCGATCTGCTGCGCCGGCTCGTTGAAGGCGGCCAGCTCGACCGTCGGCAGGTGGGGCAGGGAGGCGGGCAGCAAGGAGGCTTGGATTTGCCGCGCGACGGAGAGGTCGCGGTCGATGCGGCGTTTTTCGTCCAAGTGCTCGCGCAGGCTGGCATAGTGCAGCGCGGCGGCCGCTTGGTCCGCCAACGCCTGAATCAAGTCGCGGTCCGTCTCCGTGAACGGCGCGCCGGCCTCGCGGTTGGCCAGCGCCAATACGCCCAGCGTGCCGCGGTGGATGCGCAACGGGACGAGCAGCAGCGAGCGGATCGCGAGGAAATCCAGCGCATGCCGGGGCACGCGCGGGTCCTGCGCGGCATCCGCGATCAAGATCGGCGCGCCGTCCTGCGCGACCGTCCCGATCAAGCCCTCGCCGCGCGCAATGAGGCGCGTGCGAACGAGGTCCTCAATGTGGCGCGACTTTGCGACGCCCGCTTCGAGTCCCCTTTCGAGCGTTTCGCCCAGCGGCGGGAAGAGTCCGGCGATCGCGCGCGCGCGCAGCTTGACGTTGTCCGGCTCGTACACATACACCGCGCCCGCGCCTGCGCATGTCGTGCGCTGCGCGTAAAAAAGCACGCGCTTGAGCAGGATATCCGCGTCGAGATCCTCGGCCTCGGCAAAAATATCGCCGATGTCGTGGACAAAACCGAAGATGATCTCCTTTTCGCGCCGGAGCCGCGCGGCCTCGCGGCGGGCGGACTGAGCCCGGATGTAGAGATACACGACGCCCCCGGCCAGCACCAGTTGCGTGACGGCCATCAGGACCATCGGCAACGCGCCGGCGCCGCTCATGTCGGTCCGGGCGGGGCGCCGTGGCGGTTCAGGTCCTCGCGCAGGTACGTCAGCACGTCCTTGAATCGCGGGATATTCTCGGGCGTCAGCGCGACCAGGTGTTCGTGCGCCTCGATCATCGTGCGGGTGATCGCATCGCGCGGGTCAGGCGCGGATTCGATCGCGCGAAGCTGGTCGCTCAACGCCGCAAGTCCGCTCAACGATTCCGGCGCCGCGCCCGGTTCATACGCCTCCACGAGGCGATCCAGGCCGAGCGTCGCCACAAGGCCGCGCACGCGGGGGTTCAGGTTCAGCAGCACCATCCCGCCGTTCTCGCGCTGGCGCAGGCGCGTGGCCAGCCCGGCGAGCGTGCCCATGAACGTGCTGTCCATGCCGACGCACGAGGTCATGTCGAGCACCGCCTTTGTACAACCCGCGCCGATCGCGGAGCGGCCGAATTCTTTCAGCGCCGTGCTGGACTTGAACGAGCCGCGTCCTTCGACGCGCACCAGCGCGATCTGCTTGTGGATCGCGACCCAGACCTTGTCCGTCGTTGGGGCGGCGTCAGGCATAGCGGCTATCTCCACGCCTCCGATGCGACCTCTTCCAACACGCGCTCGCCCGCCATCACGCGCAGACGCCAGGCGGAAACCCGGCGGCCTGTCGCCTCCGTGAGCGGCACCACAAAACGCGCGGTGCGCGGGCCCCGTTCGCGCGGCGGCAGAGGCTGCGTCTGCGTCCGAACACGCGACTCGCCGTCCATCCGATAGTCGAACTGCAGCGCAGCCTCGGCAGGCGCAAGGCCCGGCGTCTGTTCCCACGTGACCGCAAGGATCGCGGCCGGGGCCTCGATGCCGTCTTCCATGAAGCGCGTCAGGCGCGTGCCCGACATCGGACTGAACCCGGACGTCACGCGGGTGACGCCGGTCGTCGGTTGAATGTCAAGCAAGCGCACGCTGCCCCTCGATTGTGCCCATACTTGCGGCGCGCTCGCGCATCCCACGAGGATCGCAATGAGCGCCCCGCCCATGAAATTCGTCATACACAACGTCCAAGTGTCGAAACGCTATCACCGCGCGGGATGCAGTGTCAACGCGCGGCGGCGGAAATGTCGGCAGCACGGGATATGGCCGGCATAACAAATCGGATGAAAAGAGGAGAGCCCTTGCTCCTGCTGTAGGTGCGCCGCTCCGCCGGCGGAGAAGAACATGAGCCTTCGGCCTCGGAGCGCAGCGGCTCCGCGCGCGCCGCCGCTAGGCTTCCGCGCGCGCCGCGCGCTCTTCGTCCGGGGCGAGCACCACGACGCATTCGCCCTTCACCGGGCGCCCGGCGAACGCCGCGCGGATCTCCGCAGGCGTGCCGTGCAGGCTCTCCTCGAAATGCTTCGTCAACTCGCGCCCCACATACAGACGCCGCGGCCCGAGGATCGACTCGATCTCATCGACGAGCTTCAGCAGTCGATAGGGCGATTCGAAAAATACCACCGGCATCGATTCGGCGCCGAACCGCGCCAGCTCGCGCGCGCGCGCGCCGGCCTTGTGCGGCAAAAACCCGGCGAACACAAATCCGCGCGCCGGCATCCCCGCGAGCGCAATCGCCGAGGTGACCGCCGACGGCCCGGGAACAACGAACACCGGCATATCCGCCTCGCGGCACGCGGCCACTAGCCGCGCCCCAGGGTCGGACACCGCCGGCATCCCCGAATCGCTCACCAGCGCCAGCGCCGCGCCGGCGCGAATCCGATCGACGAGTTCCGCCCCGCGCGCGGCCTCGTTGAACTTGTGATAGCTTAACATCGGCGTGCGAATGCCGTGTCGGTCGAGCAGTTTGCGCGTTTGCCGCGTGTCCTCCGCGAGGATCACCGCCGCGCCGCGCAGCGTCTCCAGCGCCCGCAGCGTGATGTCCTGCAGATTCCCGATCGGCGTGCCGACGATATAGAGCCCGGGATTCATCGCGAATGGAGACTGTCCAGCGGACGCAACCGGCCGGAGGCCCCGCTCACTGGCCTGTCCACTGCGCGGCAACGCGCACCAACTGGGTGGCGTTCGCAATGCCCAATTTTTCCTTGATGTGCGCGCGGTATGTTTCGATCGTCTTCACGCTCAAATGCAGGCGGCCCGCGATTTCGCGGGTGCTCAAGCCCTCGCCGATCAGGCGAAACACCTCCAGCTCGCGATCGCTCAACTGGCGGATCGGCGAATCGTCGAGCGGCGCGCCGCGGCCGGTCACCTCGTTGATGATCGTCTGCCCGACGCGATCGCTGAGGTAAATTTCGCCGCCGAGGACCTTGCGCACCGCGCTCACAATTTTGTCGCCGACCTCGGCCTTCATCAAATAGCCGTGCGCCCCGGCGCGCAACGCGCGCTCGGCATACAAGTTCTCGTCGTGCATCGACAGCACGAGAACCGGCAGGTCGGGATCCTGCGCGCGAATCCACTTGGTCAACTCGATGCCGTCCGTTCCCTTCAACGAAATGTCCACGATCGCCATGTCCGGGCGCTGCTTCTTGAGCGCCTGCAACGCCTCGCCGGCGGATTCGGCTTCCGCGCCGATGCGGAGATCCGGTTCCTGTTCGAGGAGATGCCGGATGCCTTGGCGAACGACCGGATGATCGTCCACGATCAGGATGCGCCGGATCGGCGCCGCGCTTTCGCGTTTGCTGCTGACTACTTTCATGAACTACGCCTGCCTGCCGGAGGAAGCGGCCATTCGAGACGCACGCGCGTTCCACGCCTGCCGGATGGGCGCACGGAAAGCGCCGCGCCCAGCACCCCCGCTCGATAGCGCATGATCTGGATGCCCATGCCCGGATTCGATTTGCGGGGCCGGTATCCCCGGCCGTCGTCCTCGACCTCCAATAGAAACAGACTAGCCGAACGCGTGAGCCGGATACAAATGTGTTTTGCGGCGCCGTGCCGGACGGCATTGTGCGCCGCCTCCTGTGCGATGCGATAGAGGTGCAGCGCGGCGGGCTTCTCGAACGCCGGCATCGCGCCGCAGATGTCCAGGCGGCAATCGACTCCATAGAGCTGGCGATGGGTCAGCGCCAGCTCCTCCAGCGCGGCGGCGAGTCCGCCGCGCTCCAGCTCGACGGGGTACAAGCCGTGCGCGTGCCGGCGCATATCGTCGAGCACGCGGCCGAGCAGCATCGCGACCTCGGCCGCGTCGGCCTGCGCGGGGTGCCCGTCGCGCGCGAGGCGGCTCTGCAGCGCCTTCGCCAGCAGCGTCACGCCCGTGAGCTGCTGGCCCAGCCCGTCGTGCAACTCCTGACCCAGCCGCCGCCGCTCCTCCTCGCTGACACGCGCGATCGCCTCGTCGGCCCGTTTCCGCTCCGTGATGTCGCGCACGATGCCGGTGAAAAGGCGGCGCGCGCCGATTCGCACCTCGCTCACCGCGAGATCCATCGGAAACGTCGTGCCATCCTTGCGCAGCCCGCGCACCTCGCGTCCGATTCCGATGATATGGGCCTTCCCCGTTTTGAGATAGCGGCGAATATATCCGTCGTGATGCTCAGCCCACGGATGCGGGATCAAGTTGTTGACGCTACGCCCCGCAAGGTCGCGCGCGCGCCAACCGAAAATACGCTCCGCCGCCGGATTCATCGACTCGATGATGCCGCGCTCATCGATCGTGATAATGCCGTCAACGACCGTGTTAATGATCGCATCAAGCCTCGCCGCCCACTCCTTCCGCTCATCCCTCTTCATTCTCCCCCTCCACCTCCCCCTTCCCCTCCACCTCCCCCTTCCCCTCCACCTCCCCCTCCATCTCCCTCTCCCCCTCCATCTCCCTCTCCCCCTCCCCCTCCCTCTCCCCCTCCCCCCGCGCGCCGCAATGCTCGCCGTCCCCACGCAAGCGTAAACAATCCAGCCGACCACGTCACCAACCCGATCCCCAACCACAGCCCTGTCGGCCCGAACCAGCTCCCCAGCAGCGGATACACCGCCAGCGGCGCCGCGATCTGCCGATACACTCCGATCCACAGCGCATACATCGGCTGCTGCACCGCCTGCAACAGCGACGTCGTGATGAAGAGAAACACATACGCCCACAACACGAACACCGCGATGCGGAGATACCCCGTCCCGATCGCGACCACCTCCGGATCCGCGGCGAACGCGCCCATCGCCGCGCGCGCGAAGGCGAACACGAGCGCCCCCCCGATCGCCATCGCCACGCACCCGTCGCGCAGCGCCGCGCGCCACACCTCCGCCACGCGCTCGAGGCGGCCCGCGCCGAGACTCTGCCCCGCGATCGCCAGCGTGCCCGACGTCAGCCCCAACACAGGCAGCAACACCACCTGTTCGATCCGCGTCGCCACCCCGTACGCCGCCACTGCGACATCGCCGAACCGACTCGCGAAATACGTGATCACAAAAATACCGATCCCGATCGTCAGGTGGTTCAGCGCCGCCGGCGCGCCCTGCGAAAAAATGCGGCGGAACGGCGCCGCGCGCGGCCACAACAGCCGCGCGCTTTCGGCGTCCAGCATCCCCGCCCGCGCCGCGCGCCAGATCATGTAGGCCAACCCGCCCCCCTGGATCAGCACCGTCGAAAGCGCGATCCCGGCTATCCCCATCGCCGGCACACCCCACCCGCCATACACAAACCACGCATCCAGGCCGACGTTCACCGCCGCGCCCGTCACCAGCACATTCCGCAGCGTATGCGTGTCGCCCCGCGCCACCAGGCTCGCGTTCGCCGCATAACTGCCGACGAAAAACACCGCGCCGAAAAAAATCAGGTGGACATACCGCAGCGCGTTTTCGAGATACGCCCCCTCCGCGCCGAGCGCCTCGAACAACGGACGCGCCCCCCACAGGCCGAACGCCGTCAGCAGCGCGCCCAGCACGACCGCGAATGAGAGCGCCTGCGCCGCCAGCAGCCGCGCCTCCTCCCGGGCGCCGCGTCCCAGCGCGTGCGCGATCAGCGCCGTCGTCCCCGCGCCGAGCCCCGCGCCGACGGCAATAATGCTGAAAAACACCGGGAACGAAATCGACAGCCCCGCGAGCGCCTCCGTGGAGAGCCGCCCCGCGAAGAACGTATCCGTCAGATTGTAGAGCGTATTGCAAAACAAACCGACCGCCGCGGGGACCGCGAGCCGCCGCAACAGCGGACGCACCGGTTCCGTAGTGAGATCGTGCCCGCGCATAGCCGTTCAGGCCCGCCGCGCGCGGCCCGGTCTGCGTGGAAAAGTTCCATGCTCTGTAAAAACTTTTTTAAAAAGTTCCATACTCTGTAAAAACTTTGTTGCCCCCACGCGCTACAGCGAGCCGAGCGAGAGGTCGCCATGGATTTTGAACACATGCCCATCGCGGTCCACGTGGAGGGTGCGTCCGGGAAACTCCTCGGGCAACCACTCGCGCAGCATCGCGACCGCCTCCTGCTCCAGCTCCTCCTGCACCTGCGGGGAAATGGATTCCAGCGTAATCATGCGGACGTCCACCACATAGCCCGGCCCGTGCTCCGAACCGAACCCCGCGCTGAACGCCGCGCCCACGTTGAACAGACCGTCCATCTGCGGGTTGCCCGTTTCCCCGTGCGCCGGGCGCGAGGGATGGAGCCGGTAGCGGCCGCCGTGCCGCGCCTCGAGTTCGTGGTCGATACGGTCGAACACGCGTTTCAGACCGGCTTCGAATGCGCGGGCGCGCGCATCGCGGAAGCTCATGGCTGCGCATCCTTCTCGCGCGCGTCGAGCACGCGGAGCATCTGGTGCGTGAGCGCCCAGCGATAGATGATGATAGGCGTCACAATAAAGTAGCCCAGCGCGACGACATAGCGATGCGGCGCGGGGAGCGCATACACGAGCGCGAGCATCGACAGCACGATCAGCCAGCCGAGCGCGCACACCCGCACGACAAACCGACGCTCGCGCGGACCGCGCGCATTTCGCACATTCACATACGACGCATAGCCGCCGCCGACAAACGCCGCGCCCAGCAGCGTGATCCCCACAATAGCCGCGAGACTTAACATGACAGCATCAACACCTCTTGCCGCCCGCCGCGTTTCGCGCGAGCTGTAGATTTGAACGCGATAATATAATCCAAATCACTGCCACAGCGCAATTGGGGCATGGCGACGATCGGCCTGTTGCCTCAAAAGTTTTGACACCCGGGAAGAGGCTATGGAGGGGAGGGGAAGGGGTCGTTGACTCGAAAAGCATGACATCGGCAAACCGGAGGCATGAACACGAGTTGAAGCGTGAGAGAAGAGCGGCTGCCGCGGATGCGGGAGCGATATCGGAACCGAGGTCGCGAGGGACGGAGTCGAATGATCGACGAACGGGCTGATCAGTACGGCTACAGCCGGAAAGCGCGATCAAGTTGCTGGGGGCGAAGGCCGGGTGGGGCGGTGATCCCGTGATGCGCAACGGGCGTCCGGCATCGACACCAAGGGTCACGTCTTCAGGGGCTCTTGCCCTTATGGGTATTGATTGACGATCTTTTGATTCGTTCAGAAAACAGCGGTGCGGGTCCGGGCAAAAATACTCCCCCCTTCGCGGATCCCTCCAGAGGAGGGAACTATTCGATTTTAGCGCAAAACTAATCCCCTCCTCTGGAGGGGTGCCCGAAGGGCGGGGTGTTTCGGAGTCATTATTTGGGCGCCAACTCTTTCACATTTCACATTCTGCCGCCATTCTTTTCAGGGCTGCAGCGATGCGAGGATCGGTTGCCGCCCGTTCGCCGAATCGCGGTGACATGATACCACCCGTCGACTATGTCTATGCGCAGGGGCCGCGCTACGACTCCCGTCTGCCTCTTGACGACTTGCCGCGCAAGTCAATTGTGAAATGTGAAGACGTGGCCCCGCTGTCCTTTTGCGGCCTCCGGATTGCCTTTCACTACCCGGCAGCAAATCAGTCCGGGAAGTCCGCCTCGTGACGGGCTGTTTCTTCTGAACCGACGGATGGGGACCCGCATGTCCGGTGGTGTGGGAGGGAGGGGCTAATCACTCCCCCGCCCCGCTTAGGTGTCCTTTACGCTTTACGCCAATATCTGCCAGTCCAATCTACGATCTTCATTTCTGCGGCTATCGCATTCTCCGCCCTGTAGTCATCCACTGCCTGTTTGCATCCCTTCAAACCATAGTCGTCTATAATGCAAAACCCGCCTTTCGAGAGTTTTGGATACAAGTTTTTCAACGCATCCATAGTAGAACTATACATATCACCATCGAGACGGAGGACTGCCAGCGTTCCAATTGGGGCATTCGGGAGAGTGTCCTTGAACCACCCTTTCAGAAAAACGACTTGGTCATCAAGGAGGCCAAACTTTCTGAAATTCTCCTCAACTTCATCCTGAGAAACTGCTAGAAACTTGTGGATATAATGTTTATCGCCTTTGTCAGCGGGAAATTTCTCGGGATCCGGCTTCGGCAGCCCTTCAAACGAATCTGCAACATAGACTTTGCGATCTTCAATGCCATACGCGGCGAGCACGGCACGCATCAGAATGCATGCTCCTCCTCTCCAAACTCCAGTTTCAATTAAGTCGCCTTGGACATTCTCCCGTAATACGGTCTCGATACAAGATTGGAGATTATCCAGTCGCTTGAGTCCAATCATCGTATAAGCATACCCAGGCCAAATTCTGCCTTCCTCCCTTTCATCTGTCGTAAATTCGCGCTGTTTGACAAGCTGAAGTCCTTTACGTTTGAGGATGTAGGAAATAGATGATACAAGCCATCTTTTGAGATAGGGCCTGCTGTAGTTAAAAGTATCGAGTGGAATCGGTGGCTCTGGCCATAGAGTGAAAGCTAGAGTTTTTTTTATCAAGTCTAGGTATAGGTTCTCTGGCCTTACTGTCATTGTACAACGCCCTCCGTTCTGGGACACCTCACGGCACGCCTCACCGGATGCCGGACCCGCCGCGGATGAGGAATAAAATGAAAGCGATTGTTGGTTGCTCCGCTTCATGTTTCAAGTCTTTTTCTTGCTATTTCAAACCGCTTGCGCCCCGATGGCGATAGGTCTGCCTCAATCAGAAGGAGCAGATCGACGACTTTATCGCAGACTCCTTGGTGAAACGCTTCTTGGGATTTCATATAGGTCTTCGCGACTTCTTTGCGGTGCTTCTCTTTTTCCACCTTCTATTGCTCCTTCCTGATCAAATCCCTTATCTCATCGAGGTGTGACAGGTCTCCAATAAGGATGTCTGGCGCCGTCACCCTGAGATCCTCGGCAAGTATCGGCAACTGTGTCAGTTGTCTGCGCTTCTCAGAATACGTTGGCACCCAGAACTAAGGAGCGCGTAGCATGACTATGGAGCGCCAAATTTATGTGCTCGGTTTGGCTCCGTCTGGAATCCTTCTCGATTCTGAATTCATAGCTCATTCCGAAGCCGTAGCTAATGCCTTCAACGAGAATCGCAATATCATTCTTCCTGTAGAGAACTGAATACGGGTTGATGTACTTCTCGGATCGGTCGGTCGCCACCTGAAGGCCGTGCGTGCTCACCAAGAAGGCCAGCTCGGCGCGAATAGCGTCGATTAGCTCCTGCTGTGATGGCCGTAATAGTCGTTCATACTTCCTCGGCCAACGTCAGGGCTGTGGGGCGCGAGCTTGCGAGCGTACCCACCAGCCCTTTGTTGGAACCTTTTTTTCTCCCGCAGGGGCGCGGAGGCGCAGCGTGTCACTCCTCAAGCCTGTTCACGCATCGCGTGATCCCGGTTTTCATCACGTCCTCGCCGAAATTACTAGTCGTCTCATAATTGTCCTGACATGCCCGTTTACGGCGTCGCGGCCTCAGCAAGCTGAGACCCTACATTCTTCGGCCGCAGGGCGCGAGCTTGCTCGCGCCGCAGGGAACGAGCATGTAAAGACAATTTCGAGAGGATTAGTAAGACGATATCGAAAACATTAGTTAGCCGGAAAGACGCGCGGCAGAAGCGATTGAACGTCCTTATTTGCCCCCGATCGCTATTCCGCCACCGCGCGGGACGGATCTTGCGGTCAGGGGCGGAAACGGATAACGTGCCTGAAACTGACCGATTGCGCAAAAGCGGATTGGACGGAATCACTATGAAGACCTTGGGTCTGTGGTTCATTTGCGCGGCAGCGGTTGCGGCCCGGGCGATGGCACAGAAACCTTCCGATAGATCGATCAGCCCTCTTCTCTATCCCGACTGGTGCGTGGCGCAGCCCGTTTCGGTTCAACCGGGCAAAGAGTGGCAGTTGTGGAGCTTTGGGCGGACCGGCACATCGGCCATGCGCGCGGCGGCCGGTCGTCTGCGATACGCCATCGAAAAGGGTCTCGCGCCGGAAAACAAACGCCCGCTATATGCATATCAGCTTGCACGACATTTCGCGGAACTCGACGAAAACGCCGCCGCGCTCGCCATTTTCCGATGGTTGGCCGAGCTACCGGATTCGACGCCCTTTTCCGCGGCATCCACCGGTTTTTCCGGACTGCCGGACTTGCGGAGCCGGTCCCGCGTGCAAGCCGCCCGCATGGCGGCTCGGGAGGGGCGCGGTGATGAGGCGCGCCGATGGCTGGCGGCGGAGCCGGCCCGCCGATTGGACGAGGCCCTCGGACGAGCGGAAATTCACGCCTTGTTGAACGACATTGCCGGCGTGCGCGCCCAATTGGCTCCTTTGCGCGTGAACGACGCTTTCGACGCGCTTAAGGCCGCGTGCATCGCACGCGCCTGCGGTTTGGACGATCTGGCCCGCTCGTTCATCAAACCCCTGCGGGACGCGGGCAAACTGCCGCCCGCCATTCAAGAACTGGCGAAATCCCTTGAGGCGAATATGGACCAAGGTCCGGCGACGTTGCGATGGCGCAACGGCGAATATCGCGGACAGTCGCACGGGTACATCGGCCCGGTAGAGGTCAGCGTACGCATCGCGGGCGGCCGCATCGCCGCGGTGGAAGTCGTTCGACAGTCCGACGACCGTCCATGGTCCGCATTCGAGCAACTGCCGCGCCGCATCATCGCCCGCCAATCTCTGCGCGTGGACACCGTTACGGGGGCTACCGTCTCATCTTGCGCGGTGTGGACCGCCGTTGACCGCGCGCTGCTGAACGCCGGCGGTGCAGACCCATCCACCACGCCGTGATATCCTGGCCCCATTTGCTGATCGGTGTTGCCGGCGCCCTGGCGCTGGCCTGGCAGGTCATCTGGCAGATTCGCGCCGCCCTCACTCTCGGCGCTTCTGCGTGGGGCGCGGCCTTGACGCTGGCCGCCACGATGGGGGGGATGTCGATCGGCGCTGCGGCGGCGGGATTCCTCATGCGTAATCGCACGTTGACGCGCCCGCTATGCGCCTACGGCGCATTGCAAATCCCCGTGGCGGCGTGCGGATGGCTGCTCGCCCCGGCCATCCAAGGGATCGAGCGTCTTGATGCCCGTTGGGAGGGCGCGTTTGCGCTGAGTGGAGCGCTGTTGTTCTCGGTGCTCGCGGCGCCTGCCGCGGCCATGGGAGCGACATTTCCCGTGATGGGACTCGTGGCCCGCGCCCGGCGCCTTTCCTTGGCCAGTCTGTATGGGATCAACACCCTCGGAGCGTCCGCCGGCGCACTGCTGAGCGCATTTCTGCTGATTCCCTCGCTTGGTCTGCGTCGCGCATCCGTAGCCATCGCCATCTTGAACCTAGTCATCGCGGCGCTCGCCATGCTGGCGGACCATTCTCGCTCAACGACGACTCTGCCGGAAGAACCTCAGAGTCTCCCGAGCGTCCCGGAGCGCGGTATCGGCCGGTCCCTGTTTGTCGTTTGCGTCACCGGTTTTGCGTTGTTCGTGATTGAAGTTGCCTGGTTCCGTTCACTGATTGCCTCGTTTAAGGCCTCCGCAGACGCCTTTGCGGTGATGCTGGCGTGCGTATTGCTGGCCCTCGGCGCCGCCGGAACGGTAGCGCCTCGGCTGCGGCGGTCCAGGGCAGCGCTCGCACCGTATCTTTTCCTTGCGGGCGTGCTGATTTTGTTGGCGACGCCGCTCATTGAAAGGTTCGATTATCTGACGGGAGGACGGCGGGAGATGCCCATTTTTCTGATTGGGCGGTGGTTTGCGCTGACGTTACTGGGCATGGGCGCGCCGATTTTCTTTCTCGGCCTGGCCTTCCCATGGATCGTCGAGGGGCATCGCGCGCCGCGCCCGTTGGCCTGGCTCTACAGCGCGAACACCCTCGCCGCGGTCGCCGGGGCCTTGACGGCCGGCTGGGTGCTTCTTCCGGCGATCGGTTGGGTGCGCGCCTCGTGGACCGCCGGCCTGCTGGTCGCCGGCGCGGGCTTGACGATTTCCCCGCGAGACGCCCTCGCCCGCCGTGCGGTGGAAATCCTCCTGGCCCTTGTGGTCGCCGTCGGCTTCGAATCCGGCCTCGGTCGAACCCGTGTGCAATCGGGTCTTCCACCCGGTCCCTTCCGCCCCGTTCGCATTCTTCGTGCGGTGGACGGGCCGGACGCAACAATCGCCGCGGTCGAGACGGAAGGCGGTTTCCGTCTCCTGTTGATCAACGGTTTCATGGCATCGGTACAGGCTGAACCCGCAACGCCGGAACGTGATCCCACCAATTACATGCGCTGGATGGGCCATTTGCCCATGCTCCTCCATCCTCATCCCCGGCGCGCGCTAGTCATCTGCTTCGGCATAGGTCTGACGGCCCGCGCCGTGCTGCAGGAAGGACCCGAATATCTGGAGGTGGTGGATATCGAGCCGCGCGTTTTTGATCTGGCGGATTTTTTCCCCGCGAATGGCGGCGTCTTACGGGATCCGCGGGTGCGGGCAGTTGTCGCAGACGGGCGCGCTTTCATACGCCGCGCATCTCCCGGTTATGATGTCATCACACTGGAGCCGATGCCGCCCAATTTCGCGGGCATGAATGCGCTGTATTCCCGAGAGTTTTACGAAGCCGCCCGTGAAAAATTGACCGAGGACGGCATCATGGCCCAATGGCTTCCTTTTCACCTAACGCCCTTACGTTCGGCGGTATCCATTGCCCGTACATTTCAATCGGTCTTTCCTTGTTCCGCGCTGTGGGTGGACCCGCTCTCCGGCACAGGGATATTGATCGGCGCCCGCAAAGCCGATACGCCTCTCGGCCACGATTTGCCCGGGCTTCAGCGTACAGTGCTGGAGCGAAACCTGACGGAGTCCCAAATCCGCGCCGCCTTTCGATTGGATGAAACCGGCCTCGCCCGCTACGCCGCGCCCGGCCGTGTGATTACCGACGACAATCAATTGCTCTCGTATGGCGCGGAAGTGCACGCGGCCCATCGCCCTATTCCACGCATCCGGCGCGAAAACATCGTATGGCTGAAAAAAGTCGCGGGCGAGGTTTCCGACGCAGATGATTTTCGAGTTGATTCTGATCCTAACAAATAATAAAGAGAGGCGTGTTAACGTTTGTCTAAGGTAGGATTGGAAGGTATCAGTCTCAACCATGGTGGGTGTGTTTGAAGGGAGAGGTAGCACCGAGAGTTTTTGGAAGAAAGCAATTGGACCAAGATAAGGAGCATACTATGAATCCTAAAAGTCGCCGGTTCCGGACACCGGTCATGAGGGTTTTGATGGTGGCCGGGATGATGGGGATTTCCGCTGTGGCGGAGGAGATCACATTCAATTTCGACGGCGATGACGCTTTGGCCCGCTGGGAGATTCAAGGAGACGCAGCCATCGGCGACGCACAGGCGCGCGCCGGCAAAGCGTTGCGCGTCGGCCCCGGCGCCCGCGCGACCATTCGTTTTCGGGATTCCGATGGCGCCGGCGAGGTGAAAATATGGGTGTATGACGACGGAACTGCCCCATCCAACCCGAAGGAAAGCCGGGCCACCGCCCATTGGGGCGTCATCAACGCCGAGGGTCGTATTCTCGCGGTCGGCCCGTTTTGCGCCAAATATCTCGGCGGCGACAAAAGCTATGCAACGGGTGAATACACGCCGTCTAAGCGTGAGAACCCGGTCTGGAAGGTTCAATGGCTTGGGGTAGATCGTGCCGCTCAATGGCGCGAGTGGACCTTCCGTTTTGATCCTGAGGCGGGGTTGACGATCCTCGTGGACGGCAAGAATGTCAACGCCACACACAAACGCTTTGACTGGGATAAGAGCCGCGTCGGCGGATTCGTCGGCGTGGTGATCGCGGGAGACAAGAAGGACAACGAGAGCCAAACGATTTGGGTGGATGATGTCTCCGTCACGCTCGGAGAGGCCATGAAAGTCCAGCCCGAAGCCGCAACAAAACCAGCGGAGTGAGGGCCCTAAGACCCCCATTCGTAATTCGACTTTCCCTTGCGCCGTGAAGGGGCGGTCCTGATCCTACGAGGGAGTCCGATTCTATGGATTTGCATTTTCGATAGGAGTGGGTCAACAATGATAAAAACATACGATTGTTTGATTCGAGAGGGGATTGCAGGTCTTTTGTTGACGTGGCTGGCGGCGATCGGATATTCCGAGCCGTTGAAATTCGATTTCGATGATCCGTCCTCGGCAGGGAGATGGGAGCTGAAAGGCGGCGCCGCCGTGGATGCCGCTCCCCAGCGGGAAGGCCAGGCGCTGCGGATTCCACCCGGCGGAAAAGCTTCGTTAAAGTTGCGCGACGAGGACGGATCCGGCGAGGTCGAGATGTGGGTTTTTGACGACGGCGCCGCGCCCGCAGACCCCAAACAGCGCCGGGCCTCGGCCCACTGGGGCATCACTGATGCCGAGGGCCGCATTCTCGCCGTCGGCCCCTTTTGCGCGCCATACCTGAGTGGCGACAAGACGTATTCGGCGGCCGAGTACAACCCCGGCAAACGTCAGCCGCCCTTCCAAAAGATCGCATATCTTGGCGTTCAGCGCGAGCCCAAATGGCGCAAATGGACTTTTCATTTTGACCCCGACAAAGGTCTCTCCATCCTTGTGGACGGTCGCGACGTGAACGCGCAGCGTCAGCGGTATGACTGGGGTAAGAGCGAGGTGGGCGGTTTTTCGGGAATTGTCATCGTCGGCGATCCAACCGGCGAAGGCGCGCAGACGATTTTCATAGACGATATCACCGTCAACCTCGGAGGGCCCATGAATGTTCGTCCATCATCCGCCACTCCAGAAGCCGACGCCGCTCCGGCGCAGGCGGTGGTTCCTGAACAAGACGAACCGCTGAGGGGAGAGTCGGCTCGACTTCGACCGGAGGTCGCCCAGGTTCACCCGCGGCTGCTTTTTGGGTCCGACGATCTTCCCCGCCTACGTGCGAATTATGCGCATGAGACCATGAAGCCTTTTCGCGTCGCCTTCACGAGCTACCTCAACGCCTCCCGTAAGGTGCCCACACAGCCGGGATTTCTGCGGGACGCCACCGATGGCCAGCGACAGGGGCTCTGGCGCATGCCGACTGTGGCCTATCATTATCTCATGACCGGCGACGCCGCCTCGCTGGAGGCCGCGCGGGAATATCTCCGCATGCTTCTCGGTCTGGAAAACTGGGAGGCCGGCGCTGAACTCGACAGCGGCATGAGCTCCGCCAACATTCTCGCCGGTGCCGCGCTGGTTTACGACTGGATCTATGATCAATTGGATCCCGAATTGCGCGAGGCCGTCCGAAAAAAACTCATTACGATGGCTCGCCGGCAATATTACGGCGGACACTTGATGCGAAATCCAGGTACCCACTACTGGCAGAACGATCCGCACAACAATCATCGTTGGCATCGCAATGCCGGTCTGGTGCTGGCCGCTATCGCCGCGTACGGTGGTCCCGCAGATAACTGGATTTTGACGAAGGCGCTTGAAGAGATGCGGTTCGTGCTTCAATGGCTGCCGGAGGACGGCACGTCGCACGAGTCCCCTACCTACTTGATCTTCGGCGGCCTGCATCTACAACTGGCCTACGAGGCGACCGTCCGCTGTCTGGATCCTTCGCTCAAGGAGGTGCCGTTCTTCAAATCCGTGGGGCCGTATTGGGCTCAGGTCGTGACGCCCGGATTGGATAGATACTTCTATTTCGGTGATTCCGCGGGCGAACCTGGTAATGGCTATGTTTATTTTCTCTATCGCAATCTCGCCCGATACCGGCAGGCCGATGTTCAGATGTTGCTCGACACCCTGGCCTCCCAACAGCCGCAAGCCCACTGCGCCTGGGTGGCGCTGATGTGGCGCGACCCCGAGTTATCCGGCGGCAGCGTCGAAAAACTGCCGCGTCGGGCCCTGTTTCCCGATTTGGGGATTGTTCTCGCCCGCGATGGCTGGGAGGCGTCCAACGCCGGCCTGATGTTCAAATGCGGCCCGCTTGGCGGTTTTAAGCTTAACGATTATCGGAACCGCCATAATTTCCGTTACATCAACGTCGCCCATGATGATCCCGACGCAAACTCGTTTGTCCTCTTCAAGGGCGGCGCCTTTCTCGCGGAAACCTCACGCTATTCGCGCAAAAAACAATCCGCCAATCACAATACGATACTCGTCAACGGGCGCGGCCAGGCCGCTGCCGGACGCTCCGATGTCTCCGGCTGGAATCAGCCCGCATCCGGGCAAACGGATATGACCGAACGCATCCGGTTGACGGCCTACAAGGCGGTGGACGGCATCGTGATCGCCGAGGGCGAAGCCGCCGGCGCTTATGCGCCGTTGCGTGCCGGCGATGGCCGTCCGGCAAGTCCGGGTCTTGAGCGTTTTCGGCGCGCCGTCGTTTGGATCGAAGGTCGTTATATCCTGATTCTCGACGACGTTCGCCCGAAACAAGCGGCGGATATTTCCTGGTTAATCCAGGCGCCGAAACTCGACGCGGTGGATGCATCCGCCGGGCGTTACCGGCTCGCGCATGACCAGGCCTCTTCCGATCTGCGCCTGGTCTCCGATCGTGCGATCGAGTGCGAAATCACCGATTCCCCGGCCGACCACCGGGAGAAACCGCTTGGCTGGCGTCAACTGCGCGCCCACGCGAAAAAGACCCCCGCCGTGCGTTACGCCGCCGTCCTGACGCCGTGGGGCGGCACGCCCGAAATCGCGCTGAGCGAAGCAGGGCCGGAGTCGTGGAAGATCGAAGTTCGCGCCGCCGATGGTGCGGACCAATGGACATGGACCGCCGTTCCATTTCCCGACACGCCATATCGGCTGGAAGGTCTCCTGGCGAACGGCCGTATCGTGCGCATATCGGAGGAAGACAAGGCGCCGATAAAATAAAATCCCACGGGGGGCATACGAACGATTTCGGTTCCGTCGTTGTGTTGCCCATTGGTTTACCGGTTGTCTGGTTATTGTCCTGATAGGCTCGTTTACGGCCTTTTACGGCCTCGCGGCCTCAGCAAGCTGAGGCCCTGCATTCTTCCGACACGGGGCGAGCTTGCTCACGTCGTGGAAAACGAGCCTGTAAGATAATTAATTTCGAGAAGATTAGTATTTTTTTGCCTCTAGCCCAAGTTCGTCACTTTGGGCCTCAGATCCGAGAGCCGATTGCGATGTGGGAAAAGAACAGCAAATAAAGGCGCCGGCGAAGGGGGGCGAAAATCGTTTACCCCAGCGACCCCGCGCCAATCGCCGGTTTTTCTCGCCCTCCTCAAAAAATACGAATTTTTCGACCACTTGGGTCTTGACGCGGGTATTGGTTGCGGTGTATAAGACCCGCATGAACTTCGAATACACCCCCTCGCTCTTCGGTTGGGATCGCCTCGACGACTCGCCCGACCTCCAAACCGTCCGACGCTTCTTCGAGGCCCTGCCGGCCGA
>CALGMT010000004.1 GCA_937958885.1 uncultured bacterium
AATGCGTCCGAAGGGATTCTCCGCCACCACACGGCCTTCGCGCAGTAATTCGAGACGAACCTCGGCATCGCTTCCCCTCATATATATCATGTCCAGACCGACAGCATCCGGCACACGATCCGGAGTGAAGCGAATGACATACCGATCCATCTGATCGAATGATTCGCGATCAATCGAATGCAGCCACGGCGGCTTAGGGTGATTGACGCCAATTGCTTGGAACGAAGAAGCCAGGTTCACGATAAACCTGTCGTCGTCCTGCACGTCCGTCCGTTGAGGAGCAGGCATCACGCCGTCTGGTATGCGGTCATACACGCCATCTCTAACGAAGGAATACGTCGCGATGCCCTCCCACGGATACTTGAACTGAACACGCGCGCGCTCGATTTCCAGCGGCGGATCGTTCGGCGCTTCGGCGGAATTCCGAACCACGAGTTCATTGTCGCCGAGCTTCAACCACTCGTGGTCGATCATGCGCCACGCGCGGATCCGACGCCCGACCCGCGAAAGGCCGCCGCGTTCATCGGGCCAGTAGGCCGGATCTTCCAAATCGGGCCATTCAATGGACAGCGCGCCGATTCGCCGACCATTGAGCCACACCTCGGGCGGATGGCGCACATCCACATGTCGGAGCAGGACGTCGAAACGGGCGAGCGCGGGAATGGCATCAAGCGCAAAGGCCGCGGTGGCATAAGGCGATTCGTTTGCGGAATCGGCGGCCGCCACCGAAATCGAGGTTGGGCGCACATCCACGCCGTAGCCCGCGAAGGCCGTCAGCGGCTTCAGGAGATCGCCGGACTGCGAGTCCGGAGAAATGATGAGGTCCGTTAGGACGGAAACATTTTTCGGATCGTACACCGGTGTCCGGACCCATGCCCGCGCGCCGCTGGCGAAATCGCCGGCCGTCTGAAGGATGATTTCGTACGACGCGGGAATCGCCGAGATCATGCGGAGGGCCGATTCATCCTCGCGCGGAATCAAGAGTTGCACGACGGCCGCATTCGGCGCCGTGCTCAACGGGATGCTGATGGTGACATTTCCAGATTCAGGCGCGCGCGACGCAATGTTGCCCATCAGGTCCGCCGAAACGACGTGTCGCCGCTCATCCAGCAAGCGAATGTACAAGCTCGAGACCGGACGCTGCAGCGCCGTTTCGAGCAGCAGATGATGAAAGGCGAGGCGGCGGTCGAGCGCGAGATCATAGATGGCCCATTCCTGCGACCCATCCGTTGAGCGGGCGTACGCGCGCGAGACGGCAAACAACCATGCCGGACGATCCGGCGCGCCGGGGTCCAGCGGCGTGAAGCGATCACCGGTCAAGATCCGATAATCGTCCGGCTGCTCCGCAAACGAGAAAGAGCAGCCCAGTGCAGCGGCCATTGAGCAGAGAGCAATCGATAGCCGAATGTATGTGTTCACATGCTGTCCATCCCTTAATTGGACCCTTCGGGCCCGCAATGCTGACACCATTTGAATCCTAATGTAAAACAAACAGCCTTGCACGCTGTTTTAATCGGGCGAATGCGCGCATCGCGAATGAATCCGGATCCGCATCGGGGGATGCGGATTGATAGGCCCTACGGAGACATGCATACTGCACGGTTGATGAGAGTGGTCTCGAAAACCGGCGCATGGGCAGTGTCGCGCGCGAGCGGACTGGCGCGGCTGCTGGCGGTCGCGTGGACGGCGCTGGCGGCTGGGGTGCAACCCCGTTACTGGCCGCCGCCGGTGCGCAATGTGCTCGCCCGGCAGATTTTATTCACCGGCTACGAGGCAATGCGTTTCATTTCGATGATCGCCCTGCTGGTCGGCGTGGCCGTCGTTGTGCAGACGCAGGTCGCGCTGACAAAGTTCGGGCAAAGCGGCTTGCTCGGCCCGATCCTCGTGATGGTCATCATTCGCGAGATCGGACCGCTGCTGACGAACTTTGTCGTCATCGGGCGGAGCGGCACCGCGATGACCACGGAACTCGCGAATATGAAGGTCAACGGCGAAGTGGATCTGCTCGACGCGCAGGGACTCGATCCGTTCCTCTATTTGGTGCTCCCGCGCGCGCTGGGGGCGGCGATATCGATTTTCTGCCTCACGGTGGTGTTCATCGCGGTCTCGTTCATCGGCGGGTTCCTGATGGGCCTGCTCGTGGGCGCGAACACAGGGAACCCGGAACTGTTCATCCGCAGTGTCTTCGGCGCGCTATCGCCGGCGGATGTGCTAAATCTGCTGGTCAAATCCTTTGTGCCCGGCTTGTTGATGGGAACGATTTGCTGCGTCGAGGGGTTGAGCGTTCGCGCGGCGGTGACGGAGGTCCCGCAGGCGGCCACGCGCGCGGTGGTGCGTTCGACTGCGGCGCTGTTCATTACATCGGCGTTCGTCTCGCTGGTGACCTACCTATGAACCCGGTTCTCGATATGCGCGAGGTGGTGGTGGATCATCAACCGCCGTATGACACCGGACTGCGCGGCATTTCTCTTCAAGTATCCGCGGGCGAACTGGTGTTGATCCGCGTGCCGGATGGCGAACCGATCACGCCGCTCGCGGACGCCGCGTCTGGGGTGATTGTGCCGGACGCGGGGGCTGCGCTCTTCGAGGGACGCGAATGGGCGTCGCGCTCCGCGGACGAAGCGGCGGCCGCTCGGGGTCGGATCGGCCGTGTATTCGAGCGCGCAGGTTGGTTGAGCAACCTGGATGTGGACGAAAACATCACGCTCGCGCAGCGCTATCACAAGCGCCGGTCGCCGGAGGATACGCTGGAAGAAGCGCGCGCGCTGGCCCGCGAACTCGGCATCGGCGGGATTCCCGTGGGACGTCCGGCGTTCGTCGATCGCGAGTCGCTCCTGCGCTGTCAGTGGGTGCGCGCACTGATGGGCGCGCCGGCGTTACTCTTGCTCGAACGGCCGGCCCGCGATCTAACCGCAAACGAAGTCGCCCCGCTGGTCGAGGCCGTGAATCGGCGCCGCGAGAACGACGGGGTGGCGGTCGTCTGGCTGACCGATTCGCATGAACGGCTGGCCGATTCCGCGTTGCGGGCGGCTCGAAAATGTGCGATTGAAAGCGGCGTGCTGCGAACGCTGACCGAACCATGAGCAAGCCGTTCAAATTTCGCTACGTCAACGAGATCGTCGGGACTTTTGTCCTGCTCGTTGTGGCCGCGTTGATCGCAGGGATCATTCTCGCGGGCCGCGCGCAGGATTGGTTCGAGCCCGTACACGAGATTCGCCTGGAATTTCCGGAAGAAGGGTCGCTCGGTCTCCAGCGCGGCGCGGAAATTCAAATCCTCGGCGCGACCGTCGGTCGCGTCGGGAAAATTCGCGTCAAGGAAGACGGATCCATGTACACGACCCTCGCGATCAAAGGCGATTTCATCCGCTTTGTGCGGGAAGATTCGCGCGCGATCGTGAAAAAGAAACTCGTCGTCACCGGTGACGCCTTTGTGGAAATCACCCAGGGCCGGGGCGCGCCGCTCGGCGAGGAACCGGTCATGCGGGCGGAGCGCGACACCGAAATCATCGAGTTGGCTCAAGAATTGATAAAAGACGTGCAAGAAGCCGTGCTTCCTCTTCTTGAAGAATACACCAAGCTGGCCGCCGATCTGCGCGACGAGAACAAAGCGCTGATGAAGACCCTCGCGAATGTCGAGGTCATCACACGCGGACTCGCGGAGGGCGAGGGCAGCGCGGGCGTATTGCTGCGCGACCCGGCCGCCGCGCGCGAGATCGAAGCCCTGTTGAGCGAATTGCGCGCGGTGCTGGCCGACATCAAGGAAACCACCGCGCGCCTGCCCGCGATGGCCGCCACCGTCGGCGGCGAGGTGGATGCGCTACCCGGCACGGTCGTGCAAGTGAATGAAACCTTGCGCGAGTCCGAGCGGCTGATACAGGGCATTCAACAGCACTGGCTCATTCGTAAATACGTGCCGAGCGACCGGCTTCCCGACATGATCCCAGCCATCCAAGCGGGGGGACCGTGAAGCGCCTGTCACATTTCGTACGCTGCGCGATGATGCCGGCGCTGATTGGAGCGGCCGCGGGTTGTCGGAGTGCGCCCAAAATCGTTGACCGGCCGGATCCGACGCTCGCTCAGTTCGTTTCCTCTGCCCAGTCCGCTTTCTCACTAAACAGCTTCTCTCGCGCTGCCCGTTTTTACGAACTCGCGCTCCAGCGCGCCCGCGCCATGGATGACACCGCGGAAATCGGCAAACAGGCCTATAATCTGGCCGCCGTGCTCCATTTGGACGGCCGCTCCGCCGACGCGGTGCCGTACCTCTGGGAGGCTGAAACGGCGTTTGCGCAGCTCCGCATCGATCTGGGGCCGGTCCTCTTGCTGCGCGCTCGGGCGCTACGCGCGGTTGGAGACGCGGAAAACGCCGAGGCGGCGATCCGGCGCGTGGTCGAACTCAACACCCCGCGCGACGTCCAGGCGCAGGCATGGTTGCTGTACGGCCACCTTGCGTTGGACGCGGAAAACGGCGGCGAATGCGAGAAGGCCTTATCGCGCGCGCGCGCGCTGGCGTCGGACGATCCGGCGCTGCGGGCGGGGATCGAGGGGCTCTCCGCGCGCCTCGCGCTTCGCAGCGGATCGCCGGCGGGCGCCGGCGCGGCATTTGATCGCGAAGCGGAATATTTTCGACGCGCCGGCCGCTTCCGCGATATGGCCGACGCCCTCGAGCGCGCGGGATCGGCGTACGCCGAAGCAGGCGACGCGCACGAGGCCGGCGCGCGTTTTTATCGCGCCGCGCGCAGCTTCTTCGGGCAAGGCGATACTCCGCGTGCGCTCCGCGCGATTGAGCGCGCCGCGGCGTCTGCGGAAGAAGGACGGGAGTTCGCCTGGGGTCCTGCCGTGGCGTCGCTGTTTGAAGAGATTCGTCGAACGCCGGTGGCCGGCGGACCAGTCGAATCGAATGAATAAGGGTAAACATCCGGGCGTCTGAAGAGTCGAATTAATTGCGTTTTAGATTGGGAGGAACACACGTGATGAAAAAACTTTTGCTCGTTCTCGCGCTGACCGCCGGCGTAGCCGCCGCGGCCTCCGCGCAGGAGACGCTTTTTATCGGCGTGCAATCTGCGCCGCTTCGCGCCAACCCGTCGCCGTTTGCCCAAATAGTCGCGACCTTGTCGCACGGCGACGCGGTGACGGTGGTGGCGCGTCAAACCGGCTGGATCCAAGTCCGATCTGCCTCCGGCGCCACAGGGTGGGCGAACCAGACGCTTTTCCAGCGTGATCGCGTGGTGATGACTGCCGGAACAAGCGATGCGCGCACCGGCGCGTCGGCCCGTGAACAGGCCGCCGCAGCGAAAGGGTTCTCGCCTCAAGTGGAATCGCAGTATCGGGAGCAAAATCCCGAAATGTCCAACGCGTATGCAATCATCGATCGAATGGAGGCCGCCCGCGTATCGGAAGACGAAGTCGTGAGGTTTCTGCGACAAGGAGGATTGCTGTGAATCGAATCGTATGGATGCGTATCGGAACAGCCGCGCTTCTCGCGATCGGCGCGCTGACGCTGAACGGGTGCGCCACGGTCGCGCAGGTCGGCGCGGCGGCGGGCGTCATCACGCCGCAGCAGGCTGAAACGTTGGCCAACACGTTCAAGGACTTCACGCCGGAGAACGAATACTACCTCGGGCGCGCGGTTGGGGCGACGATTCTTCAGCGTTATCCTGTTTACGAAAACGAGAATGCCGCCCGTTACGTGCGCCTCATCGGGCAAGCATGCGCGCAGGCGTCCGACATGCCGGTCACCTTCAGAGGCTATTCATTCCTGCTCCTCGATTCCGATGAAGTCAACGCTTTCGCGGCGCCGGGCGGCTTCATCTTCGTCACGCGCGGGATGCTCCGCCTCTGCCAAAATGAGGACGACCTCGCTGCTGTGCTCGCTCACGAAGTGGCGCATGTCCAGCTCAAGCACGGCGTCAATGCGATCAGCAGTGGGCGCAAGCTCGAATCCCTCCGAATCCTCGCGTCCGTCGGCGTGAGCCAATTCGGCAGCGCGGAACTTGTCAACACGCTCGATCAGCTAAACCAGTTGACAGAGCTTTTTGGCGCAAGCGTCGGCGACATCGTCAATTCCCTGGTCTTGAAAGGCTACTCGCGCGAGCAGGAATACGAAGCCGATCGCGTCGCCATCACGATCATGGAACGGCTCGGCTATGATCCCGCTGCGCTGACGCGCGTGCTTGAGCGCATGGATTCGAAGGTGCACAGAGGCGGTCCCGGCTTCGGAAGCACCCATCCGCCGCCGGCCGACCGCATCCGCGCCGCTTCCAAGCGCATCACCGCGCGAGAGGCCGCCGAATCCGCTGCCCGTGAGAAGCGCTTCGCAAAAGCCATGCAGGGCGTATGAAGCGCGCGGCGTCCCATCGGATTTTGCGTTGAACCCGTTGCCGGCCGCTAGGACCCGCTGCATCGCGGCTCTTCCATTTGCCCGTCGGACACGATGATGCGCCTACTTCATGGAGCGGGGATCGGGGTTGCCGCGGCGGTGTTGGCCACGGTGTGCTGGCTCGCGGGCTGGCTCGACACGTTGGAGTATTCGACGTGGGGCGTACGCGTGCGCGCCTTCGCCAAGCCGCTGCCGTCCACGGAGCAGATCAAGCTCATTCTGATCGACCAAGCGAGCCTGGACTGGGCCGCGCGCGAAAACGATCTGCGCTGGCCGTGGATGCGGCAGGCGTATGCGCCGATCGTCGAATTCTGCCGCCGCGGCGGCGCGAAGGCGATTGTCTTCGATATCCTCTACACCGAGACCTCGATGTACGGCGTGGACGACGACGAGTTGTTCGGCGCGGCGATTGGCGCTCGCCCCGACTTCATCGGCGCGTTTTTCACCGGCGATCAGGCGGCGCAGACCCTGCAATGGCCGCCCTACGCGCCGCGCCCCTCATGGTCAATCGAGGGATTGAATGACTGGCTGACGCCGGCCCGCCGCAAGCAGCTTGAAGATCCCGCGGCCGCCTTCCCCGTTCCCCATATCGCGCGCGCGTCCGCCGCGATCGGGACCGTGCGGCTCGTTCCGGATCGCGACGGGGTCTTCCGCCGCATCGCGCCGTTTCGCCTCTTCGACGACACGCCGGTTCCGACGCTGGGGCTCGCGGCCTATCTGATGGGGCGCAGCCCCGAGAACGCGACGCCCCTCGCCATTCGCGAAGGAGAATTTCGGATCGGCGACGTGCGCATGCCGATCGACCGCAACGGCCGAGTCATTCTGCGCTATCGCGGACCCAGCGGCACGCACCAGGCATTCGCCGCCGCCGCCGTCATTCAATCCGAGCTGCGTCTGCAGGAAGGCGCTGAACCGTCGATCGATCCGGAGGTGTTCAAAGATAAATACGTGCTGCTGGGCGCCAGCGCGCCCGGCCTCAAGGATCTCAAGCCCACGCCGGTGGATGGCGATTATCCCGGTGTGGAAATCCACGCGACGCTGCTCGACAACCTCCTCGCGCGCGACGCGATTCGCGACGCGCCGACCGCCGGCGTCATCGCGTTAATATTTCTCCTGAGCATCGCCGCCGCCGCCGCGATTGTCGCGATTAGCGGCTCCCTGAACAACATCTGGGGATTTCTGATCTTCCTCCCCATCCCGTTTGCCGTCGGCGCGTTCGCGTATCAATCCGGATTCTGGTGGCCCGTGCTCGCGCCGGCGATGGGGACCGCCGTTGCCCTGGTCGGCGGCGTGCTGTTGAACTACGCGACCGAAGGGCGGCAGAAGCGCTTCATCAAGTCCGCGTTCAAGCAATACCTCGGCGAGACGGTCATCGACCAGATCATTGCGGACCCGTCGAAGCTCGCGCTGGGCGGCGAGCGCAAGGAATTGACGATGTTCTTCTCGGATCTTGAAAAGTTTTCCACCTTTTCCGAGAAACTCGAACCGCCGCAGTTGATCGATCTGCTGAACGCTTTTCTCTCCGACATGGGCCGCGTGCTGATGGAGGAGGGCGGGTATGTGGACAAGTATATCGGCGACGCCATCGTTGCCTTCTGGAACGCCCCGCTCGCGCAGCCGGACCACGCCGCCCGCGCGATCCGCGCCGCGCTCCGCTGCCAGCAGATTCTGCGGGAGAAACAATCCATATTTTCCGCCAAGGCCGCGGGCATGCCGGTCCGCATGCGCATCGGCCTCAACACCGGCGAAGTCGTTGTCGGCAACATGGGGTCCGAGGTGCGGTTCAACTACACGATGCTCGGCGATGCCGCTAATCTCGCCGCACGGCTCGAAGGCGCAAACAAGGCGTTCGGCACCTACATCCTCGCGGCGGAAAGCACCTGGCGCGCGGCGGGCGCCGCTGCGTTCGGACGGGAACTGGGCCTTTTGCAAGTGGTCGGGCGCAAGCAGCCGGTGCGCGTGTATGAGCCAATGGCGCTGCGCCGGGAGGACCTGCCCGCGTGGCTGTCCGATTACGAGGCCGCGCTGCGCGCCGTTGCGGAAAAACGATGGGCCGAGGCTATTGCGCAATTCGAAAAAATCCCGGACGATCCCACCTCCCAGCTTTATGTCCGCAAGCTCCGCGCGCTCAATGGCGCGGATTGGGACGGGGTGTGGGCGTTGTCGGAAAAATAGGGGCGCGCACCAAAAAAGTTTTTACAGAGCATGGAAGTTCTAAAAAAAGTTTTTACAGAGCATGGAACTTTCGCGTTGTCCGGTTTTGCGGGTTGGCCCGCGATTCCGCGGTTCGCACGTTAGGATCACCATGAAACTGATTATCGGCGGTATTCGCGGTTCGTATCCGGTGGCGCAACCCGGCTTCATGAAGTACGGGGGCGAGACGACGTCGCTGATGATCGAGGGACGACGCGGGGAGCGCATCCTGATCGACGCGGGGACGGGCGTGCGGATGCTGGGCGCGCGGATGGCAGCGGATCCCGGGGCGCGGCGCGTGTTGTTGCTGATGACGCATTATCACCTCGACCACGTGGTGGGATTGCCGTCGCTGGGCCTGATTTACGATCCCGCGTGGACGATCGAAATTGCGGCCCCCGCGCACGACGAGTACGAGGTGGAGGACACGATGTCGCGCGTGATGGACCGGCCCTTCTGGCCCCTGCAAGTATCGGATTTGCGCTCGCGAATTCGCTTTCACGCGCTGGCCGGCGAACTCTCGGAGCGCCCGATGGCGTGGGGCTCGCTCGATCTGCGCTGGTGTCCGGTCCAGCATCCGGGCGGGTGCACGGCGTATCGGATCGACGAGCCGGAGAGCGGCGCGTCAGTGGTCGTGGCGACGGATGTGGAGTGGGCGCTCTCGAACGATTGCGCGCGCGAGCGGTTGAGGGACTTGTGCAGAACGCCGACTCCCGCGGGGCTGCTGATGATGGATGCCCATTATCTGCCGAGCGAGATCGCGTCGTTCCGAGGCTGGGGGCACTCCACGTGGGTGGATGCGGTGGACCTCGCGCGTGCGTGCGACGTGCCGAAGGTCCGGCTGATTCATCACGATCCGCGAAAAGACGACGAGGCGATGGATCGACTTGCCGCTGAAGCGGCGGCTGGGCATCCCGACGCAGTTCCCGCGCGCGCCGGCGAGGAGCTCGAGTTGAGCGGATAGACCGATCGTGGTCTCTCCCCGGCAGGGCGCGAGGAACACACGCGATGCGCGTCACCGCGCGCCGGCAGGCTGGAGAGCGAAATAGATCTCATGGATGGCGTCGCCGACCCGGTTCAATTTGAATTGGAACCGGTCGAGAAATTCGTGCAGTCCTCCGCGCAAAATGTCCGCGGCGGATGTATAGGCCAGTTCCGCGCGAATCTGCCCGGTTCGCTGTTCCGCCGCGTTGCTGTATGTGCCCATTGGGGCGCCGGAAATGGCATGGAGATACTCTTCCGCGCGAGTGATGCAGTGCAGCATGGCGCGCGGGAAATTGGGGTCGAGTATCAAGAATTCGACCACTTTATTCGGGATGATGCGCCCGTGCTTTTGTCGATACATCAGCAAGGCGCTTGCTGATCGGAGCAGCGAGGCCCATTGATTCTCGTCGAGCGGTGTGCCGACGTCCTGGACAGAGGGGAGCAGGTGGAAGTATTTCACATCGAGCGAGCGCGAGGTCTTGTCGGCGCGCTCGATTAACTGGCCGAGGCGTCCGAAATACCACGGTTCCTCGCGGCTCATCGTGGTGTCGAGGCACCCGGCGAAAAGGGTTCCATAGTGCCGTATTGCGGCGAGAAAATCCTGTGACGAGAAGAGCGCCTCCGGGCCGGAGCCGACGGCTTGGTTCACTTCGAGGTAGAACCGGTTGAGGCATTCCCACATTTCCATCGAGATGACCTCGCGCACAGAGCGGGCGTTCTCGCGGGCGTTGCGGAGGCAGGAGATGATCGAGTTGGCATACTCGCGATCGCAGGTGAGAAAATTGAGCACAGCAAGGCGATCCGGCGCTCCATATTTTTTTCTGAACCATTCGTCGTCGGCGGTGATGTTGACCAGCGGCTCCCACTGCTCGCTTTGGCCGGCGGGCTGATCGAGGATGAAGTTCAGGTTGACCGTGATCAGACGCGCCACATTGTCCGCGCGCTCGATGTAGCGGCACATCCAGTAGATCGACTCGGCGACCCGGCTCAGCATGCGGTCGCGTCTCCATTCGACGGGGACTCGGCGAGCACCCAGGTATCCTTGCTTCCGCCGCCCTGTGAGGAATTGACCACAAGAGAGCCCTTTCGAAGCGCGACTCGGGTGAGACCGCCCGGGAGCACGAAGATATCTTTTCCGTAGAGGATGTAGGGGCGAAGGTCCACATGACGGCCTTCGAGGCGCCCGTTGGCGATCACCGGCGCGCGCGATAGGGCGAGGGTCGGCTGCGCAATGTAGTTGCGCGGATTCTGTTTCACCTTTTCGGCGAAGGCCTGACATTCGGACGATGAGGCGGCCGGGCCTACTAGCATGCCGTAACCGCCGGACTCGTTGGCGGGCTTTACAACCAGTTTTTCGATGTGATCGCAGACATACGCCAAGTCCTCCTCGCGCCAGCATAAATAGGTCGGCACGTTCGGGAGGATCGCATCCTCGCCGAGGTAGAATTTGATCATCGCGGGAACGTAGGCATAAACGACCTTGTCGTCAGCGACGCCGGTGCCGGGGGCGTTGGCGAGCGCAACGCGTCCCGCCTTGTAGACCTCCATCAAACCGGGAACGCCGAGCATCGAGTCGGGTCGAAAAACGTCGGGATCGAGAAAGTCGTCGTCCACCCGTCGATAGATGACGTCCACGCGCTCGAACCCGCGCGTGGTTCTCATATGGACATGGCCATCGTGAACCACAAGGTCGCGTCCCTCGACCAGCTCCACGCCCATCTGCTGCGCGAGGAACGAATGCTCGAAATAGGCTGAATTGAATACGCCCGGCGTAAGCACGACCGCTTGAGGATTCTGGATGCCCGCGGGGGCGAGATGGAGCAGGGTGTCGAGCAGGCGGCCCGGATAGTCGCTGACCGAACGGATCGGTACATTCTGGAAGAGGGAGGGAAAGGTGCTCTTCATGATCCGGCGATTCTCGATCACGTATGAGACGCCGGACGGGCAGCGAAGATTGTCCTCCAGCACGTACATCGTGCCGTCGCGGTCGCGCACGAGATCGGTGCCGACGATGTGGCACCAGATGTTGTGCGGCGGATTAAGCCCGGCGCACGCGGCGCGATAGGATCGGGCGGAAAGTATCAGCTCCGGCGGCACGACGTTCTCTTTGAGGATGCGCTGGTCGTGGTAGATGTCGTGAATGAACAGGTTGAGCGCGCAAATGCGCTGCTTGAGGCCGCGCTCGATATGCCGCCACTCCGCGGCATCCATCACGCGCGGAATAATATCGAACGGGAATATTTTCTCCGTCCCCTGCGCGTCGGAATAGACCTGGAACGTGATGCCGAGATGCAGCAGGGCCCGTTCGGCGGCATGCTGGCGGCTAACCAGCTCGGCATACGTCATGCGCTCGATCCGCTCGATTAAGCGGCGCGACGAGGCTCGCGGCTCGCCGTTCGGCCCGATGGTCTCGTCAAAGAATCCATCCAGCGCATAATCTTGAAGCCCGATGACTCCGCTGTCAGCGGTGAGGAACTCTGTAGGGTTCGCAATCATTGCCTTATCCTCACACGGATAAGGCAACATTCGTGCCAAATAGTGCCGTCAAATCAATACATCGTAATTACATGATAATAAATAAATTATGATTATCGGCGTGATATATTTGCGGATTATCCGCTTTCACAATAAAACATATTTGTAATTATAGATCTCATATAATACATAAATGTTTCATTCATGATCGAAATTTCGACCGCGGCGCTCCGGCAGGAGGGCGCTCGCGTGGTGGGGGCACGTGGACCCACGCTGCGCGGAGTCACCGCTTGAAGATGGCGCGGGGCAACACGCTCGCTGATACGCAATTCGACGCGCGTAACTCGGCTAACGGGAGAGACGAATGGACATCGTGTAATCATCGCGTAACTCTTCGAACAGACTAGCGGAGGATTTGAATTGCTCCATCGGGAAGCGGCACGGAAAAATATTTAGGTGAAACACCTAGCGAAGCTGTTGCCCAGACGTTATTGATACAGAATCTCCTGATTCGTTTAGAAAACAGTGCATCGGTTCCGGGCAAAACACCCACCCCTCGTTTCGCGGACCCCTCCCAGGAGGGGACCATACGATCAGTCGCCACCTCCTCCGGAGGGGTGCACGAAGGGCGGGGTGGTATTTCCGCTAAAAAGCATACGACGAGCGGGGTGGTTTTGAGGCCATTTTTTGGGCAACCGCCCTTAGCGATGCGCCCCCTTTCCAGTGCGGGCTTGACGGTGGGGCGGCAATCGGCGGATATACGCGCTGTGAGGTCGGTCCTGCCATCGGTTGTTGTCGTCCGACGTATGCAATCGACCCGCGGACGTTGCGGCGGCTTTCGCTCGTGCGCGCGGTCGCGAATCTGCATTCGAGAGAATTTGTGCCGTTGAAGAATCATCACTCTTTCCGCCACCTGGTTTGGGACCTGTGCGAGCCTGACGATCGCGCCTCGCGTGTTGAGCGGCGCATGCATGGCGCGCTGCTGGTGTTGATTCTGCTCAACGTGCTGGCCGTTGTGCTCGAATCCGTGCAGGCGCTGCGGGACGCCTACGGGCGGGTATTCATCGCATTCGAGGTGTTTTCCGTCGCCGTATTCTCCATCGAATATCTCGCGCGGCTGTGGGCGTGCACGGCGGATCCGCGCTATGCGCACCCGCTCTTCGGACGCCTGCGCTATTTGGTCAGTCCGCTGGCGTTGGTGGACTTGGCCGCGATCCTGCCGACCTATCTGTTGTTCATGGACGCAGATTTGCGGGTCGTGCGCGCGCTGCGCCTGCTTCGTCTTGCGCGCCTCGGGAAAATCGGGCGCTATTCCGAGGCGTCTGTCGTCCTGATGCGTGTGCTCCGCGCGAAGCGTGAGGAGATGATTGTGACCCTCTCGCTCGTTGCTCTGTTGGGCGTGATTTTTGCGAGCCTCGCGTATTTCGCGGAACATCAGGCGCAACCGGAGGCGTTCCCCGACATTCCGCATGCGCTGTGGTGGGCCTTTGTCACGATCACGACCGTAGGCTATGGCGATCTCTCGCCGGTCACGCCGCTCGGCAAGGCGATCGGCGTGTGCACCGCTGTTCTGGGCATTCTGATGATCGCGCTCCCGACCGGCGTGCTCGGCGCGGCGTTCGTTGAGGAACTTAACCGGCGCGGGAAAAAGGACGCCATTTGCCCGCACTGCGGGAAGCCCCTGTGAGGGCGAATGAGGCGCGCGACTGATGTCCACGAATGACGGACAGGACGCCCAAATGATTCGCGAACAGCACTACGCTTTTTCTCGACCGATGCGCGAGGTGCCGGAGGAGGAGCGGCCGCGGGAGATTTTCGACCGCGCCGGCCCGGAGCACATGACCGACAAACAACTGCTCGCGTTGATTTTGCGCAGCGGCGTGCGCGGACGCAGCGTGACGGACCTCGCGGAGGGCTTATTGAATGAATACGGCTCGCTTTCAGCCCTCGCGGAAGTGTCGGCGGCGGATCTCGCCGCGGTCAAAGGCATGGGCCGTGTGCGCGCGCAGGTCGTCAAAGCGGCGCTCGAATTGGCGCGCCGCCTTGCGTCACGCGGCGAAGCGGGACCGGTACCCGTCCGCACGCCTGAGGATGCCGCGCGTCTGTTACGCGCGGAAGCGCTGGCGGCGGATGTGGAGTCGTTCTGGGTTCTGCTGCTGGACCGCCGCTATCGTTTGCGCCGGCCGCCGCTGCGCATCACGCGCGGCATTTTAGACGCGAGTCTGGTCCATCCGCG
This sequence comes from uncultured bacterium, assembly GCA_937958885.1. Lineage (GTDB taxonomy): Bacteria > Verrucomicrobiota > Kiritimatiellia > CAIVKH01 > CAIVKH01 > JAMLJG01. The sequence goes on from CALGMT010000004.1 coordinate 14,265, forward strand.
GGAGGTGTTCAAAGAAGCGGTGCGCACGAGCAGCGCGGCGATCGTCCTCGTTCACAATCATCCCTCCGGCGATCCTCATCCGTCGCCGGAGGATATCCGGATCACGCGGCAACTGGTGGAGGCGGGTAAAATCGTGGACATCGAGGTGCTTGATCATATCATCCTGGGCCGCGCGGAAGAGGGACGAGACAGCGACTATCTTTCGCTGCGCGAAAGCGGGTTGGCGGCCTTCGGAGCATAGCGGCATGTCGATTCATCCGACAGCGATTATCGACCCGGCTGCGCGCATCGCTCCGGGTGTTGAGATTGGGCCGTATGCGGTCATTGGGCCCCGCGTGGAGATCGCGCCGGGATGCCGGATCGGCCCACATGCGGTGATCGTTTCGCATACGCGGATCGGGGAGGGCTCCGCGATTCACGCCCACGCGGTCCTCGGCGACACGCCCCAGGATTTGGCGTTTGCGGATGCGCCGACGTGGGTGGAGATCGGCGCAAACGTCGTGATTCGCGAAGGGGTCACCATCCACCGCGGGACCAAGCCGGATAGCGCCACGCGGGTGGGGGACGGGTGCTTCCTGATGGCGAACAGCCACCTCGCGCACAACGTCACGCTGGGGCGCCGGGTGATTATCGCGAACGGGGCGCTGCTGGCGGGGTATGTCGAGATCGGCGACGGCGCGTTCCTGAGCGGGAATGTCGTGGTGCACCAATTTTGCCGCATCGGGCGCCTGGCGCTCTTGTCGGGCGGGTCCGCGATCGCGCAGGATGTCGCGCCGTTTTGCGCGACATACTCCGCGGCGCGCAACCGGCTCGCGGGGCTGAATGTGATCGGGATGCGCCGCGCGGGATTCTCGCCGGAGGATCGCATGATGGTGAAACGCGCGTTCCGCCTGCTGTTTCGCAGCGGGCTTACGCCGGCGGAGGCCATTGCGCGGATCCGGGCGGAACTTCCCTCCGGTCCCGCGCAGGAAATGGCCGATTTTGCCGTCGGCGCGAAGCGCGGATTGTGCGGATTCGCGGGCAGCGCTGACGAAGAATGATACGGTTGCGCCGCCGCACCGGGGCGGGTAGTCTCCCGCATTCATCAAAAGGCGGTTTCGCATGATTCTTCGATGGTCCGAACAGTTGATTCCCACGTTGCGCGAGGTTCCCGCGGAAGCGGAGATTCCCAGCCACCAGCTCTTGCTCCGCGCGGGCTTGATCCGCAAACTTGGCGCAGGTCTTTACACGTTCCTTCCGATGGGGCTGCGCGCGCTTCGCAAAGTAGAGCGGATTGTGCGCGAGGAGATGGACCGCGCCGGCGCGCTCGAAATCCTGATGCCCGCCCTCCAGCCGCCCGAAATCTGGCGTCAGAGCGGGCGCTACACGGCGGCGGCCGAGGTGCTGTTCAAGGTGGCCGACCGCGCGGGGCGCGAATGGGTGCTCGGCCCGACGCACGAGGAGGTGGTCACCGCGCTCGTGGCGGGTGAAATCAATTCGTATCGCCAGCTCCCGCGCAACTTCTACCAAATCCAGGTGAAATTCCGCGATGAAATCCGTCCGCGCTTCGGCCTGATGCGCGCGAAGGAATTCATCATGAAGGACGCGTACAGCTTCGATGCCACCGATGAGGCGGCCTCGGAGAGCTATCGAAAGATGTACGACGCTTATACGCGCATCTTTCGCCGCTGCGGCTTGCGCACCCTCGCGGTGGAGGCGGACACCGGCGTCATGGGCGGCAAATTCTCGCACGAATTCATGGTGCCTGCGGAGACCGGCGAGAATGAAGTGGCCTACACAGAGGCCGGCGACTATGCCGCCAACCTGGAAAAAGCTGTCAGCCGCGGCCCGATGACGCCCACGCCCGCGGTATCCACCGGGCCTGCGCCGGAATCGTTCGCCACGCCGGGGGTGCTCACCATCGAGGACCTCGCCGCCGCTCCGTACAACGTGGCCGCGCACCGCCAGATAAAAACCCTGGTTTTCATGGTGGAGAGCAAACCGGTTCTCGCGCTGGTCCGGGGCGACGATGTGCTGAACGAAGCGAAGTTTGCCGCCGCCTGCGGCAGCGCGCTATTTCGTCCCGCCACGCCCGAGGAGTGTCGAGCCGCGTTAGGCGCGCTGCCGGGCAGCCTCGGCGCGGTCAGCGTGAAAGGCTTGCCGATCTATGCGGATCTGCAGCTCCGGTCCGCGCGAGGGATGGTCACCGGCGCGAACGAAGACGGGTTCCACCTGCGGCATGTGGATGTCGACCGCGATCTCGCGGTGACGGGCTGGCACGATTTGCGCACCGTGAAGGCAGGCGAGGCGCATGTCGAATCCGGCGCGCCGCTGTTCATCCGGCGCGCGATCGAGGTCGGGCACGTCTTCAAGCTCGGCACAAAATACAGCGAGGCGATGAACGCGCGCTTCCTCGACGCGGACGGCAAACAAAAGCCGTGCGTCATGGGGTGCTACGGAATCGGCGTGACCCGCACGCTACAGGCGGCCATCGAACAGTGGGGGGACGAGTTCGGCATCCGCTGGCCGGTATCCGTGGCGCCTGTCGAGGTCGAGGTCATGGCGATCAACGCCCAGCACGCGGATAGCGTCGCTCGCGCGAACGAAATCGCCGAGGCGCTCTCGGCCGCGCAGGTTGAGGTGCTGGTGGACGACCGCGATGAACGAGCCGGCGTGAAATTCAAGGACGCGGATTTGGTCGGCGCGCCGATCCGCGTCAGCGTGGGCGAGAGATCCTTGTCAAAGGGCCAAGTGGAGGTCAAACTACGGCGCACGGGAGCAACCGAACTGGTGGAGCTCGGTTCAGCCGTCGAACGTATTCGCGCGCTGCTGGCAGAGGAATGGAACGCCGTCACCGTTTCGTGACGGTGGTGTAATACGGGGGACCACAACTCATGACAAAGCGATTCAGCGTCAAGGGGACAGACACGTTTTTCTACTGGTCGATCGGCTTGCTGGTGCTGGGTCTCTGGTGCGTCAAGGACGGTTGGTTTCCGGCGCAATCCAAGATCGACAGCAAAACGGCGGAGGAACTTCGCAATTTCGTCCTGTTCAACAAGAGCCTGGCATGGATTTGCCTGCCCGCCTCGGCGATATGCGCTTACATCCATCGAATTGTCCGCTAACCGAACTTCTCCCCCTTTCCCCTTGACCCTCGTTGCGGCGGGTCTAGTATGTCGGAAAACGCTGGCTGCCAAGTTGCGGCGCCATACGCACTTGCAGGGGGAATTATGTCTGAGACGAACCATAAGAATCTGACCAAGCGCGACCTCGTCGTCCGTATCTCCGAAGAAACCGGCCTGATCCAACAGGACGTCTATAAGGTGATCCAAAAGACGCTCGACTACATCGTGGAATCTCTCGCGAAGGGGGAATCCATCGAATTCCGCAATTTCGGCGTGTTTGAAATTCGCACCCGCAAGCAGCGGATCGGTCGCAATCCGAACAAGCCCGAGCAGGTGGTGACCATCCCGGAGCGCAAGGTCGTCAAGTTCAAGCCGGGCAAGATCATGAAGCAGCTCATCACCGGCGAATAGCGTCGCGCCTGCTTGATTCGAATGGCGTCGGACGAATTTCAACCGCTGCAAGGCATGGCCGATCTTGGCCCGCCGGAAGTCGAACGCTGGGCCGCCGCCGAACAAGAAGCGCGCCGTATTTTCGCGCTTTACGGGTGCGAGGAAATACGGACCCCGATTCTCGAACGCGCCGATCTGTTCATTCGTTCGTTGGGAGGCGAGACGGATGTCGTGCAGAAAGAGATGTATGCATTTGAGGATCGCGGCGGACGCGCGCTCGCGCTGCGGCCTGAAGGCACGGCGGGCGTCATGCGCTATGTCGCATCGAAGGGCCAGGACGCAGGCGATGCGCGACTATTTTACATCGGCCCGATGTTTCGCGCGGAGCGGCCGCAGGCGGGACGCCGCCGGCAATTCCATCAGATCGGCGCTGAACTGATCGGCGCACCGCATCCGGCGGCGGACGCCGAGGCCATCGCCCTGCACGCGCATCTCTTGAGCGGATGGGGGTTGCAGCAGTGCCGGATTCGGATCAATTCGCGCGGGCTTCCGGAGGAACGGGCCGCGATCCAATCGGCATTTCGCGAGCGGCTGCTGCCGCATCGCGACGCGCTGTGCGAGGATTGCCGCCGCCGAATGGAGGCAAACGTGCTGCGCGTGCTCGATTGCAAGAACCCCGCATGTCAAGCGATCCTAGCCGATATTCCGCCGTTGACCGATTTCATGTCTGCCGCCGCGCGCGCCTATCTCGATGACGTCATCCGGCATTTGGAGGCGCTCGAACTGCCGATCGAGCGCAGTCCTAATTTGGTGCGGGGGCTCGACTATTACCTGCATACTGTTTGGGAAATCACGCATCCCGCCCTCGGCGCCCAGGATGCGCTGGCCGGCGGAGGCCGCTACCGTTTGCAATTCGGCGGTCGCGCCGTCGAGGGAGTGGGGTTCGCCGTCGGCGTGGAGCGCGTGATGATGGCGTTGGAACAAGAGCGCCCAGCCAACACGGCTGAACGCCTTCCGTTGGTGTGGCTGATCGCACACGGCACCGCCGCCCTGGCAGAAAATATGAGGCTGCTTCAAACCTTGCGGCGGCATCAACTCGCGGCGCGCATGTGCCTCGACGAGCGGAGCGTGAAGGCCCAATTCCGCGCGGCAGACCGCGCGCGCGCGTCTCACGTCGTGGTGCGGGGCGAGACCGAGATCCAGAAAGGCGTATTCCTGCTGAAAAACCTGGCGACTGGCGAACAAGAGGAAGTGGACATGCCGGAACTCATGCGTCGCCTGTCCGCACTACGCCTGCACGAAAAAACCTGAAAATCGGCCTGCGCGTCCGATTATCGCGCGCGAGGCACGGAGTCATCAGGGAACAGTGCCGCGCGCTGCGGCATGACGCCGGGCATTGGATCGGGAAGACTCAAATCCCAGCGCAGGCAAAACGATTCCTGCGCCTCGCCGGTGTCGGTATCGTATTCGACGTGAACCCACCCGTCGGCGAATTCCTCCACGATTCGCACCGTCGAGTTCCGAGGGAGTTCGCCGAGGCGGCGGCGGGGAAGGTCTAACGAGTAGGCGGCGACCACGCGGGGAACGGTCACGACCGGCATGTCAGCTCGAAGCGGACGCTCCCATGCGGGCCGCAGTGGCTGCGACCACGCCCACGCGCCGGCCTGAGCCTCGCGCGCCGCGTCTTCCATTTTCAGCAGGCGCGCGCGATAGTCGGTCGCACGCTCGCCGTCCGGACGCGTCACGCGAACACCGAAGACCCGAGCGAGTCCTTGTTGTACGAGATCTTCCGCAAGATCGCGGCCCTGCGATTCGACGAAGGCGTAAAAACGGGGGGTGACACCACGGCCTTGAGCGCCATGCCAACGCGTGATGACGTTGAATGGTTCCGATAATCGTTCGCGGACGAGATTTGCAGCGATACGCCCGATTTCATTCGCTTGTTCGGGCTCGATGCCGAAATACTCCGCCTGCTCGCGAACACGTTGAGGAAACTCTTTATCGCTTTCGGGGGCATCCACGAAATAAAGGCGAAAGATGTATTCCTTCCCGTCGTGCCGAACGCGGAAGCTGTCCCCGTCGTTGAAGGGATTGGGGGCAAGGACACATCCCTCGAGGCGCGTCCAGGGGTCGGACGCAAACACCGCGAGCGCCGCCGCGAAAAACACGATCAACAAACTGACCCATACTCGTCGCATAATGTATTCCCCTATAAGAAACCCGATCAACGGGCTACTGTCTATAGACAATTTACGCGCCCGTTTGTTGATTATTTAATTTCACGCGCTAGGATGTTCGCGCGATTAAAATCCGCACAACCGCGGAGGGCTTGATACCATACACATGAAGACGGAAACCTTGACCCGATGGACCAGCGCTGACTCCGCCGAACTGTACGGGGTGCGAAATTGGGGAAGCGGCTATTTCGACATTTCCGACCGCGGCGAGTTGATTATCCGGCCGAAGGGCAAGGGCACGGCGGAAACAATCAGCATGATGCAGATCGTGGATGGACTGAAGGCGCGCGGGATCGGCATGCCGGTCCTCCTGCGATTCGGCGACATCCTGGCCTCGCGCATCGCAACGATCAACGGGAGTTTTCACAAGGCCATCGCCGATGCGGGCTACAAGGGCCTTTTCCGGGGCGTCTACCCGATCAAGGTGAATCAACAGCAGCAGGTGATCGAGGACATCGTCGCGTACGGTCGTCCGTTCCACTATGGTCTCGAGGCCGGCAGCAAACCGGAGCTGATCACGGCGCTGGCGTACAACCAGGACCGCGAATCGCTGATCGTGTGCAACGGCTACAAGGACGAAGAGTTCATCGATCTCGCGCTCTACGCCCTGAAAATGGGCCTGCAGACGATCATGGTCATCGAAATGCCGAGCGAGCTGCCCCTGATCGTCGCGCGTGCGAAGCGCATGAAAGTCCGGCCGCGCATCGGCGTTCGCGCCAAGCTCGCCACGCGCGGCGGCGGGCATTGGAATGAGTCGGGCGGCGACCGCAGCCAGTTCGGACTGAACGCCGCGCAGATCATCGACCTGGTGGATGCACTGCGCGCGCAAGACATGCTCGATTGTCTGGAGATGTTGCACTATCACCTCGGCTCGCAGATCCCCAATATCCGGAACATTCAGGCCGGTATCGTCGAAGCGGGACGCATGTATGTGGACCTCGTGCGCGAGGGCGCGCGCATGGGCATGCTGAATGTCGGCGGCGGACTGGCCGTTGACTACGACGGCTCACATTCGAATTTCGCCAGCAGCGCCAATTACACCGTGGACGAATATGCGGCGGATATCGTCGAAGGCATCATGCAGCGCTGCGACGAAGCAGGCATCCCGCATCCGAACATCGTCAGCGAGTCCGGCCGCGCGACGGTCGCGCATCACTCGGTGCTGCTCTTCGACATATTCGATGTGAGCCGCTTCGAACCGGAGCGTCCGCTCGAGCCCTTGCCGGACAATGCCCACGAAAACCTCGTGCGCCTCGCCGAAGTCGGACGTTCGCTCAACGCGAAAAACGCCCAGGAGTGCTATCACGATGCGGTGTTTTATCGCGACGAAATACGCTCCCTGTTCAACCAAGGGGCCGTCTCTCTGCGCGAGCGCGCGCTGGCGGAACGCTATTTTTGGAGCATCATCAATCGGATTGCGATCGAGATCCGCGATCGGAAGTATGTGCCGGACGAGCTCGAAGACCTGGAAACGGCGATCGCGGATGTGTACTTCGGCAATTTCAGCGTGTTTCAGTCGCTTCCGGATTCATGGGCCATTGAGCAGTTGTTTCCGATCATGCCGATCGACCGGCTGGACCAGCCCCCGACACGCAAGGCGGTCCTCGCGGACATCACGTGCGATTGCGACGGCAAGATCGATCGCTTCATCGATTTGCACGATGTGAAGCGCACCCTTCCGCTGCACGAGCTGAACGGCAAGGATTACTATCTCGGGGTGTTCCTCGTCGGCGCGTATCAGGAAACGCTCGGCGACCTGCACAACCTGCTGGGCGACACCAATGTCGTCAGCGTGAAGCTCGGCGAGGGCGGGGCGATCGAATTCGCCGAGGAGATCGCGGGCGATACCGTCGCCGACGTTCTCTCGTATGTCGAATACGACGTGCAGGACATGGTGGAGCTGATGCGGAAAACCGCCGAGCAGGCCGTGCGCGCCGGTAAAATCACGCCGGAAGAGCGCCGCGAGATCATGGCGGCATACGAAAGCGGGCTGCGCGGCTACACTTACTTCGAGAAATAACCCGTTAGGGCGCCCGCGCCGGCGCGGTTGTCTTCATCAGATTCTCGATCGCCTCGCGTATGCGGATGAAATCGCGGTTCTGGCGGATGGGATCGAGATGCGTATCCCCGAACGCGGCATAGGTCGCGAAGGGATCGATTTGAGCGGCCAGCGCAAGATTTTGGATGGCCGGAATCTCCTCGCCTTTCAGGCTGTAGGCGCACGCGAGGTTGAAGTGCACGGAGAAGGCGAGCTGCGGTCGGTCGAAGGCCTGTCTGTATATGCGGAGCAGGATGTCCAGGGCTTCATCCACACGCCCCGCCATAAGCAGAATGGCCGCCAGATTGCTGGCGCTGATCGCATCCGTTGAATCCAGTTCCCACGCCGCGCGCGCGAACGCCGCGCCTTCGTCAAATTGATTAAGCCGGAAGTGATAGGCGGCCACGCGATTCAGCGCCATGATGCGAAGCTCGGTGGTTTTAAGCAGGCGATCGGTCTCCGTCATGATTGACAGCGCGCCCTCGTAATCGCCGCGCCGGAACATCCGGTCCGCTATCCGCGCGCGCTCGCGGATCAGGTTTCGTTCGGCGCGATAGAGCGCTTGAGTGGATGAATCGCCGACGGCAACGGGCAAGGTGGATATCCGCGCAACGACGAGCGGCGGGGCTGTAAACTCCTCTTCTTCGACATCTTCGATCTTGCGCAACCGTTCCCGCGCCATGCCCTCAGGCGTCGCGGGCGGTGTCAAATCGGGTTTCTGAGGGTCTAGTTCAAACAGACTGGGGCGCCGCGGCAAGGCTCCGGCGTCGGCCTCTGCATCGCCCGAACTGGGCTCCTCATTGGCGAACGTCACGGCTGCGCTAAACCATATGGGTAGAATCGCGAAGCACCAAAGCCCCAGACTCCTCATATTTGTATTACGTACATTAGCCCGAAGCGCGCAGCAAGCGCTTCGCGCGGAACGTCCGGGCCGGGTTCGAGATCGGGAACCCGTCGGATCGCGGCTTGCAAGCGGAGGGTTCCTGAGATAGGCTCTGACCATTAAGCGAACTTCGGGGCGGGGTGATCCGACGCCGGCGACGGCGCTGGAAAGTCCCCACCGGCGGTGCAGCCCGCGACTCCCCGCAAGGGGATTGAGACTGTCAGCGCGCCTCCACAGAGACGCGTCATCGGTCGCCGACCGTAAAGTCGGGATAAAATGAAGTTGCGCATGATAAGGTGTATTCTGCCCCGAAGTCGCCGCCCTTTGGGGTATGAACGGTATGACTAAACAGAACGCAGGTGCGGCGGGTTCCTTCGACACGATCGAAGCGGCGGTGGCGGCTATCGCGCGCGGCGAACTGGTCGTTGTGGTTGACGACGAGCGCCGCGAAAACGAAGGCGACTTGATCATGGCTGCCGATAAGGTCACGCCGGCGGCCATCAATTTCATGGCGCGCCATGGACGCGGCCTCATCTGCGTCGCTCTCGATCGCGCGATCCTCACGCGATTGGGCCTGTCCCGGATGATCCCCCACGGGGACGGCGACCCGTTCCGGACCGCGTTCATGGAATCGGTGGATGCGCGGCACGGCATTTCCACCGGGATTAGTGCGCATGATCGCGCCCGCACGATTTCGCTGTTAGTGAATCCGTCGACCACGGCCGCGGACCTGCTGCGACCCGGCCATGTATTTCCTCTCGAAGCGGCGGAGGGCGGAGTCCTCAAGCGCCCCGGACATACCGAGTCTGCCGTGGATTTGGCTCGTCTCGCCGGTCTCCAGCCCGGCGGAGTGATTTGCGAGATTCTGCGCGAGGACGGCCAGATGGCGAGACGCCCCGACCTCTTTGCCTTCGCGCGCCGGCACAACCTGCGCATCATCACGGTGAATGCCATTGTCCAGCATCGGCGGCGCACCGAAAACTTGATCGAGCTGGAGGAAGAAATCAATCTGCCGACGGAATACGGTCTATTTCGCCTGCGCATGTATTTCAGCCGCGTTGAGAATAAACATCACCTCGCGCTCGTGCACGGCAACCCCGCATCTGTCGCCGCGCCGCTCGTACGCGTTCACAGCGAGTGCCTGACGGGCGACGCCTTCGGCTCGCTGCGCTGCGATTGCGGTTCGCAACTGCAGGTCGCCATGCGCATGATCGCAGAGGCCGAACACGGCGTGCTGCTTTACCTGCGGCAGGAGGGCCGCGGTATAGGATTGGAGCAAAAAATTCGCGCCTACGCGCTTCAAGAAGAGGGCCTCGACACGGTCGAGGCCAATGAGCAGCTCGGCTTCGAGGCCGACGCGCGAGACTATGCGATCGCCGCTCAAATGCTGCGCGATCTAGGCGTGCGCGCGTGCCGCCTGCTCACCAATAATCCGCGCAAGGTGTCGGGTCTGGATATGTACGACGTGGACGTCGTCGAGCGAATCCCGCTCGTGCGCCCGCCGACGCTCCACAACGAGCGCTATTTGGAAACCAAACGAGCCAAACTCGGCCATCTGATATAGGAGCAACCGATGAAAACCATCATGGGCGAGGGGTCCGCCAAGGGACTCCGATTCGGCATCGCGGTCAGCCGATTCAACGATTTGTTCACCCGAAATCTCCTGCAGGGCGCGATCGACGCATTGCGGCGCCACGGGGCGCGCGACGAGGATATCACGGTCGTCTGGGTTCCGGGCGCTTTCGAGTTGCCGTCGGTGCTTCGCCCGATGGCCGCGTGCGGAAAGTACCACGCGCTGATCGCGCTCGGCGTCGTCATCCAGGGATCGACCGGTCATGCGGAAATCATCAACCGGCAGGTCGCCGCATCCGTCGCGCAAATCGCCGCCGACACCGGCGTTCCGGTGATCGATGGGGTGATCGGCGCGCAGAATACCGACCAGGCGATGGAGCGCAGCGGCGGCAAGCACGGCAATCGCGGGTGGAGCGCCGCCGAGTCCGCAATCGAAATGGCGAGCGTGATGAAAAAGCTCGGCGATGAGGCCTTATGAGCGGCCGCCACGAGGGCCGCACCCTCGCTGTCCAATTCCTGTTTCAGCGCGACATCAACACCGGCGATCTCGACGATGCGCTGGCCCAATTCTGGGCCGATCATGAAGCGGGCGCGCGCGTGCGTGAATTCGCCGAATCGATCATCCGGGGCGTGGAAGAGCGGCGCGCCGAATTGGATCACCTGCTCCAATCGTGCGCCGAGCACTGGGATGTGCACCGCATGGGCGGCGTCGATCGCAACGTGATGCGCGTTGCGCTGTATGAAATGCGCTACCGCCCCGATATTCCGCCCGCGGTCTCCATCAACGAGGCCGTCGAGCTGGCGAAGGAATTGAGTTCGGACGAGTCCGGTCGCTTTGTGAACGGCATCCTCGACCGGGCGCGGCGCGAGTTGAACAGGCCCGCGCGCGACGCAAAACCCGCGTCCGCGCCGTCATCCGGAGACTGATCCATGGTGACATGGCTCAATGCATTGTCTCGAACCCGCAAGCAGTTTGCGGGCGCGCTCGCGCGCGTGTTTTCCCGCAGCGATAAAGGCGAAAAGGTCGATCAGGATACCCTCGATGAACTCGAAGCGACGTTGTTGCTGGCGGATATGCCGGTCCGACTTGCGGCCGAACTGAAGGACGAGATCGAATCCGGCTATAAAGGCCTGCGCGTCGATGCGCGCGACATGCTGCGAAAAATCATGATCAAGAGCCTTGGCGACGCGCCGGCGTATCCCTGGCCCGTTGTCGATCCGCTGCTCAGCATCCTGGTGGTGGGCATCAACGGTTCCGGCAAGACAACGACCTGCGCGAAGCTCGCCGCGCTCGCGAAACAAGCGGGGCGGCGTCCGTTGCTCGGCGCGGCGGACACCTTTCGCGCCGCGGGTTCGGAGCAGTTGCGCATCTGGTCCGAACGCGTCGGGTGCGAAGCCGTCGTGGGGCGCACCGGCGCCGACGCGGCGGCGGTTGCCTTCGATGCGCTGGCCGCGGCGCGCGCGCGCGGCTGCGATGTCGCGATCATCGACACGGCCGGTCGGATGCACACGAAGCAGCCCCTGATGGAGGAACTCGGCAAGGTGCGCCGTTCGATGGCGAAACACACACCCGATGCGCCGCATGAAATATGGCTCGTCCTCGATGCCGCGCTGGGGCAAAACGCGGTCGTGCAGGCGCGGATGTTTAACGAGGCCGCGCCGTTGACCGGCGTCGTGATCGCGAAGCTCGACGGGTCGGCCAAGGCCGGATTCGTGTTCTCGCTCGCGCGCGACCTCAAACTTCCGATTCGCTACGTCGGGTTGGGCGAGGGCATGGCCGATCTGGCGCCCTTCGATCCCGCGTCGTTCGTGGATGCCTTGCTCGGATACGAATCGCCTTACAAGGAGACCGCCGGTGCGGATGCGGGTGTCGAGCGCAGATGAGCGCTGGATGCTGCGCGCGATTGCGCAAGCGCGGCGCGGCGAAGGCCTGACGCGCCCCAATCCGCCGGTCGGCGCGGTGATCGTGAAAAACAACCGTTTGCTGGCCGAGGGCTATCATCGGCGCGCCGGCGGCCCGCACGCGGAGATTGTCGCGCTCCGGAAGGCCGGCGATCGGGCGCGCGGGGCGGACCTCTATGTCACGCTCGAACCGTGCAGCACATGGGGCCGTACGCCGCCGTGCGTGGAGGCCATCATACGCGCAGGTATCCGCCGCGTGATCTGCGGCGCAACCGACCCGAATCCCCGCCATGCCGGCCGCGGATTTCGACTCTTGCGCAACGCGGGGATCGAGGTGGCGACCGCAGTCGCACACGCGCCATGCGAGGAATTGATTGCGCCCTTCGCGATGCTCCAGCGAATGGGTCGGCCGTTCGTGACGCTGAAACTCGGCATGACCCTCGATGGCCGCATTGCGGACCGCAGCGGAAAATCGAAATGGATCACGGGTCCGCGCGCGCGCCGCATCGTTCATGCGCTGCGCCGGCGCGTGGACGGCATCCTCGTCGGCCGCGAGACCGTTCGCCTCGACAATCCGTCGCTTTTGCCGGTTCCTGCGCGCGGTCGGTCGCCGCGGCGAATCGTGCTGGATCCGAAAGGGCGCTTGCCGCTGAATCGGAAGATCTTTTCAGACGAGTGGCGCGCGCACACGCTGGTCTTCGTCGGGCCTGACGCGCCGATGCAGTATTGTGAAGCGCTCGATGCGCGCGGCGTGGAATGGGAGGTATTGCCGCTGGTGCGCGGCCGGTTTGTCTTGTCCCGCGTGATGCGCGCGCTCGGCGCGCGCGGGCTGTTGCACGTGCTGTGCGAGGGCGGCGGCGATCTGGCGGCGGGGCTGGTGCGCGAACGCTTGGCGGACGAGGCGTGGTTCTTCATCGCGCCGCGCATACTGGGCGGCGCCGGCCGCCCGGCGATCGGCGGCGCCGGATGGCCGTTGGAACGCGCGCCGCACTGGAAGTGGATCGAAGCGACACCCGTCGGACCCGACTGGTGGATTCGCGTCAGACCGGAGGAAACCTGATGTTCACGGGCATTATTCAGCGATTGGGCGAGATTGAGCACATCGAGCGCGGCGGCGGACACGGCCGTTTGCGCATCCGCGCGGGGGACTGGTCGCCGCCGATTGCGCTGGGCGAGAGCATCGCGATCGAGGGCATTTGCCTGACCGTGACGGAGGAACTAAAGGGCGTCCTCGCATTTGACGTGCTGAAAGAGACGTTCGATCGAACGAATCTCGGCGAGAAGAAAGTCGGTTCGCGCGTGAACCTGGAGCGTGCGTTGCGCGTCGGCGATGCGCTGGGCGGCCATTTCGTGACGGGTCATGTGGATGGGGTGGGGCGGGTCCGCAAGATCACGCCTGTCGGGCGCGACTGGATACTGGAAGTCGAGTGCGATTCCGCGTTGATGGCGCAGATGGTGGGGAAGGGATCGATCGCCGTATCCGGCGTGAGCCTCACCCTGGTGGATCTCATGCGCGATGGATTCACCGTGCATTTGATTCCGCACACGTGGGAAAACACATCGCTGTCCGCGCTGGCCCCCGGTCATGCCGTCAACCTGGAGACGGACATGATCGGGAAATATGTTCAGCGTCTGTTGTCGCTCCGCTCGTGATTGCGCCGCGGAGGGCGCACAGCGTTTTTACCGAGCATGGAAATTTAAAAAAAGTTTTTACAGAGCATGGAACTTTTAAAAAAAGTTTTTACAGCGCATGGAATTTTCAAGCGCGCGGCTTGAACAGATAGTGGCCGACGTACCAGGCGCGACCGCCGTCGTAGGCGAACAGCTCTGCGCAGGCGAGGAAGAAGATGCGCCAATAAACCCACCACGTTTGAGCCTGAGGGCGTCCGTAGGTCTCTTCGAAGAGGGGCCAGAGCGCGGCGCGCGCGGCATCCATTCGGCTGAGCCACGCTTCGAGCGTGCGGGCGTAGTGGATGCCGTTCACTTTCCACGATTCGATTTGAATGAGATCGCGATCGAACCGGCTCAATAAATCGAACGAAGGCATGATGCCGCCGGTAAAAAAGTAGCGCGCCATCCAGTCGTTATCGCCGTCGGTTTCAAAGGGGTAGGCGAAGCGGTCATGGCAAAAAATATGGACGAAGAGGCGTCCATCCGGCTGGAGCCAGCGCCGAATGCGGGCGAGCAACTCTTGATAATTTCGCATGTGCTCGAACATTTCGACGGATACGACGCGGTCGTATTTCGCACCGGTGTCGAAGTCGTTCATATCGGCGGTGATGACGTCGAGATTGACGAGATCGCGGCGGCGCGCCGCCTGGTCAATGTAGGCCTTTTGCGTGCGGGAGTTGGAGACGGCGGTGATGCGGGCGGTGGGAAAGCGCTCCGCCATGTAGAGGGACAACGATCCCCATCCGCAACCGAGTTCGAGTATACGATGACCGGGTGCCAGTCCGGCTCGGTCGCAGGTGAGCGCGAGCATGGTTTCCTCCGCGGCGGCGAGGTCGGGGGTGCGGTCGTCCCACCAGCAACTGCTGTATTTCATGCGGGGTCCGAGAACGACCTTGAAAAAATCGGTGGGGACCTCGTAGTGCTGTTGGTTCGCGTCGTCCGTGTGAATCGCGATGGGGCTGCGTTTGAGTTCCTCGACAAACGCGTCGAGGCTTCGTGCGCCGGATGCCTCCATGCGCAAACGTTTGGCGAGCAGCCGACGGATGCCCCAACGCAACATCGAATCGGGGATCCATTCGCGCTCTATCAGGGACCAGGGTTTCATGAAGAAGCCTTTCGTGGAAACCACGGGAAAAAGGCGCTGGTTTCGCGCTGGTAGGCGCGATACGCGTCGCCCTTGCTGCGCAGGGCTTGCGCCTCGGTGGCCGGAATTCCGGTAACGCGGAACAGGAGATAGAGAATGGCGGCTGGGCAGGCCAGCGCTATCGCGCCGAGGGGCGCGGGCAGCGCGAACAAAGCGATGCCGACCCACGTGAGCCACTCGAAGAAATAGTTGGGATGCCTGGAATAGCGCCAGAGTCCGCGTTTGCAGACCGGACCTTCGCGCACGGCGGATTTTTTGAAGGCATCCAATTGGGCGTCCGCGACGGACTCGCCGACCCATCCGACGATCCAGATGGCGAGCCCCGCAGTATGCAGGGGGGTCCACAATAGGTCGGTTGCGGCGGCGAGCAGCGCGTATGGGAGCGCGAAAAAAGCGACGGTCAATGCTTGGAGCTGGTAGAAACCGAAGAGTTTTCGTTGGAAGTTCGCGCCCCAATCGGCGCGGAGCTGGGTGTAGCGGCCATCTTCCGGCTTGCCGTGCCCGCGCTGGTGGATGTGCCACGCAAGGCGGAACCCCCACAGCGCGCCCATGCAGCCGGCGGCGATGCGGAGGAGCGGCGAGGCCGACCCAGCGACCGAATAGCCGACGGCGAGCGCGGCGATTCCAGCCGACCAGCCCACATCGACGATGCCCGCATTGCCGGTGCGGCGTTGGATGAACCACAGCACAGTCATCAGCAGCATCGCGAAGGCGAGCCCCGCCAAGCTGAAGATCAGGACATACATGTCGCGGCCTCGCACGGGGGGTGTCGTTGCCTCTGCACACGCCGAAGAAGGGGCGCGAGGAGGAAATAGAACAGGGGAACGAAGACAATCGCAAACAGCGCCCATGCGACGACGGCGCGCCATGTAGTGTCCCACAGCAATACTATGGCGTGCCGGACGCCTTCTTTGAAAATCGCCGCAATTTCGGAGGGCATGAGGTTCAGTGGAGGCGCGCGAAAGAGGAATTCACCCGCGCGGTAGAACGGGATCAACAGGGCGATTTGAAGCGGATAGACGATCCAATTCGCCGCCTGAATCGCGACGAGATTGAGTCGAAAGCCGATCGCGACGGCCGTGCACAACAGAGTTGTGACACCCAGGACCGGTATTACCCCAATCGCGACGCCGATCGCCAGGCTCCACGCGATGCGCTCGGGCGTAATGCCTTGGCGCAGGAGACCTAAAACCGCGTCAAACGATCGCCGAAACGGGTTCATACCGTTCTCCGCAGCAGGATGGCGGACACCGGTTGACCCGGCGGCAGACGAAACAACTCGCGCAGCACATAAAACGCCATGGCGAAATTGCCGAGCAGCATGATCGCGACAAACCATCCGATTCGAGCGGCGGCGCGCGGTTCCTTATAAAACACCCAGACATAGAAGGTGAGGAACCCGAAGTAGGCGTCGAACAACGTCGCGACGACCCACGGATCGCGGATGAGGTCTGCCGTCGCGGTTAGCACATCGCGATCGAGGCTCGCACGGATCGTCGCCCACAGCATGCCGACAATGACGACAACGAAAATCGTTGCTACAGAAAACTTAGCCATACTTTTAATTCGCCTCCGATGCTGTTTGCTTACAGTGCGGTCGTTGACTTTGGGGAGCGGCCTCCGTATGGTCGACGTTTTACCGCAGGAGGCGGAGCGTTGACGACCATTGAAAAATTGCTCGTATTGCAGGACCGAGATCGCCGAATCAAGCAGTTGGCTCGGGATACGGAGGAAATCCCCGCCCGCAAAAGCTTGAGCGAGGCCACGCTCAACGCGCACAAGGCGGCGTTGGCGGAGGCGCAGGATGCCTTGAAGAAGAATGCCGCGGCGATTAAAGCCGTCGAGCTGGAGATCGAATCCCACCGCGAGCGGATTCTCAAGCTGCGCACCCAGCAGAATAACGTGCGCACGAACGAAGAGTATCGGACATTCGAGCGCGAGATTGCGGCGGCCGAGAAAGCGATTCGCGATGAGGAGGACAAGGAGATTGTCCTGATGGAGGAGGCCGAGGGGCTTCGCGTCAACGTCGCGATGATGGAGCAAAAGCTAAAGGCGGAGCAAAAGGTGGTCGATGCCGATGCGCAGGCGCTAAACCAGCGCTTGGACGTAATTCGCCGGGAGGCAGAGGCGCTGGCCGTCGAACGCGCAGCGTTGGCGAAGGATATCGACGCGGACTGGCTGGCCCGATACGAGCGCATTTTCAAGCACACCGGCGATTATGCGGTGGTGCCGCTGGAGAGCGGATCGTGCGGGGGATGCCACATGAAGTTGCCGCCGCAAGTGGTGCAGGACGCCAAGCGAAACGAAACGATGACCGTCTGCTCCTATTGCGGTCGGCTCTTGTACTGGCGGACGTGAATGGGGTAGTTTCACGTAGGAGCTGTATGGCGCCCGGTCGCTCCTCCGGCCTTCGGGACGGAGGGGAGGAAAGTCCGGACTCCACAGGGCAGGGCGTCCCGGCCGGCGACGGTCGGGAGGGGCGCGGGTAAACCGCGCCGACGGAAAGTGCCACAGAAATCAGACCGTCCCGACCGCGTGAGCGGAAGGGATAAGGGTGAAACGGCGGTGTAAGAGACCACCGTCCCGCGTCGCGAGGCGCGGGGCAAGGCAAACCCCGCCTGGAGCAAGATCGCATAGGAGATACGAGGCGGCCCGTCTCCTCCCGTTTCGGCGGGGGACCCCGTTTGCGGGGGGTGTCTCGGGTTGATCGCACTAGATAAATGACCGGCCCGCTTCGGCGGGAACAGAATCCGGCTTACCGCGCCATGCGGCTCCCCGGTTGGACATGAATGACACGCTTACGAAGGCGGCCCGCGTTGCCGCATGCACGTTGGCCGCTTTGGCGCTCGCGCTTGCGGCCCATTATTATCTCTTGTTCCGCCGTTTGCCGCGCGCAACGCCGCCAGCACGGACGCCGCCTTCGGCGTTCTCTCGCGGGATCGATCTGCCGCCCGCGGAGGCGTGGAAGGTGTTTCAACTGGCCGGCGTCGCGGCCCGCGATGCGGGACCGCTCGCGGAGCGCTTCCGCCTCGCAGGCACCTTTTTCTTATACGGCGACGATGCGGACGGTCAGGGCGGCGAACGCAGGCGCGCCATCGTCGACGATCTGGCGGAGCGCAAGCAGTTGCTCGTTTCCGAGGAGCAGGATATCGCGGGCTACACGGTGACGCGCATCGAGCCGGATCGCATTCGACTGCGGCGCGACGGAATCGAGCACGAACTCTTGTTGAGCTTCAGCGCGGTGAGCGCGGCGGCCGCATCGCCCGCGTCCGAGCGCTCGGCGGATGCGGTTTCAATGGAGGACATGCCCGCCATCGAGAGCACGCGCTTCGGCAAGCGCGTGGGAGAAAACCGATGGGTCATTCGCCGGGAGGAGCTGCTGCGTTATTATGCCGAGTTGCTCGACGACCCGGAGCGTATCGCGAATGTCTATGCCTCGCTGAAGCCGAAGTATGAGGATAACGCCATCGCCGGCTATGTCCTGAACACGGAGGGGGAGGGGGACTTTTTTCGCGCGATTGGCCTTCAGGAGGGCGACGTGATTCGGCGCGTCAATTCGATGCGGATGGTGAGCCAGCGGCGGGCGGAGTATTTCATCTCGGAATTCATGAAGAACCGCGTGAGCGCGCTGGTGTTCGATATCGAGCGCGGCGAGCAAGCGGAGAAGCTGATCTACTTGATTCGTTGACGCCGTCGTTCACGCGCGTCCGAGCGGGCCGCGTGTTCGTCCGCGAGGGCAAAATCAATCCGCTGCTTTCGCTCGTCCACCCGGCATAGTTCCACGCGGAGGAGGTCGCCGATACGGAAGCGACGATGCGAATGCCGGCCGAGGATTAGGCCCTCGTCGGCGAGGATAACAAAATGGTCATCGCCGAGATCGTTGATCGGGATCAACCCGCGCTGCAGCGACTCAACGAGTTCGACAAGCAGTCCTCGTGGAAGCACGCCGGTGACAATCGCATCGTGCGGCCCGATGTCGCCTGCGTTCAGGCGCTCGGCATAGAACTCGATGCATTTCTGGCGGAGGCTTTCCTGTTCCGCCTCGTCCGCGTTGCGCTCAGTCTCGCTGCAATGCGCCGCCAGGCGGCGCACGTCGTCATGCCGGTAGGGCATGCGCGCCTTCGCTTCGGCAGCTTTCAAGAGACGGTGCACGATGAGGTCGGGATAGCGGCGAATCGGCGAGGTGAAGTGTGTGTAGCGCGGGAAACCCAGCCCGAAATGCTCCGCGAGGCGGTCGGAATACAGCGCGCGTTTCAAGTTGCGCAGAATGGCGAGGTTGATGATGTACTCGGGCGGCGTGCCCGCGACATCGGCGCAAATGCGATTGATGTCGCGCCGATTGCGCACCGGACGGCGAATGCCCAACTGGGCCAGCGCAGCGCTCATCGCTTCCCATTGGTCCGGCGAAGGTTCTTCGTGAATGCGGTAAAGCGCAGGCATCCGGCGCGCGGCAATACGCTCGGCCACCGCCACGTTGGCGAGGAGCATGAACTCCTCGACCAAATGATAGGCCTCTACCGCAGTTTGCCGCCTGACGGCAATCGGCTTGCCGCGCGCATCGAGGATGCACTTCACTTCGGGCATGGAGAGATCGAGCGCGCCCGCCTCCATCCGGCGCGCGCGGAGAAGGCGCGCCAGGTCCCACATCGCCGCCAGAGGTTCGCGCACCGCTTTCGGAACGGTGGTTGCGGACGGTTGATCGAAATGGCGCTGAACCTGATCGTAGTCGAGACGGCACCGCGAGTGGATCGCTGCGGGCGCGACGCGGTGTCGAAGCGCGCGCCCCTCGCGATCGACGGTGATCCAAACGGAATAGGTCAGGCGGTCGCAGTGGGGTTTCAGGCTGCACACATCCGACGTGAGATAAGGCGGCAGCATCGGGACGAAACTGCCGGTCAAATAGACGCTATTGCCGCGCCGCGCAGCCTCGCGATCGACAGGCGAGCCGATGGGCACAAAGTGCGACACGTCGGCAATATGGACCCCGACCTCCCAGCCCTCATCGACCTGCGTCAGCGAAATGGCGTCGTCGAAATCTCGCGCGTCCTCGGGATCGATCGTGAACGTCAACAGCGCGCGACAATCGTCGCGGCCGCGGAGGTCCTCCTCCGTGACGACCGCCCGTGCGGCCCGCGCGGCGGCCTCGACATCGGACTCAAATTCGACGGAGAGCTGGCGATTGCGCAGCAGTATGCGAACGGCCAGCCCGGGATCGCGATCATCGCCGAGATCTTCAATGACCTCGCCGCGCAGGCCCTGATTCGGCCCGCTCCAAGGCTCCAGTTCGACTGTCACATGATGTCGTTCGGTCAGTTCAACTCCATTGCGCGCCCCTGTGATGTGGACATTCTCCTGGATGCGCGGGTGTTCCGGCACGACATACCAGTAGTACCGATTGCGCAGCAGGACCCCGGCGATGCGCCGATTCGGCCGCTCGGTGACACGGACGACGCGGGCTTCTTCGCGGTCGTATTCGTCGCGCCCGCGCCCGCGTCGTCGAATGGTCTCAATAAGGACGCGGTCGCCATGCAGCGCGCCGCCGAGATGCGCGCGCCCGATAAAGAACTCGCGCGAAGGGTCTTCGTCGCTCGCGGCGATAGCGCCTCCGTTGGGCAGGGCGCTGATGCGCGCGGCGATGAAGCGCCCTGCGTCGGGCAGCGCCCATCGATTCTTTCGCAGGCAGACGATCCGGCCCTCGCGTTCCAGCCGTCGCAAGAGGGCGCGCAGCTCGGCGCGCGCACGCGTCTTCACGTGGAGGGCGCTCGCGAGTTCGTGCTGTTTGAGCGGCTGATACCCCGGCTGCGCGAGGAGCGCGATCAGGCTGCTTTCCATGCTTGCCCCATGCGACATGGAAGAGGACTATATCGCGCCATCGGGGAAAGCCAAGGAGCGCGATGAAAATTGCCTACATTGCGAGTGAAATCAGCCCCTACGCGTCCACCGGCGGTTTGGCCGAGGTGGCCGGCGCACTTCCGCTGACGCTCACCCGGCTCGGGCATCCGGTGACGCGCTTTATGCCTTGTTACCGCGCGGCGCTCGAAGGGACGCGAAAGCTCAATTCGACGGATCTGAAGATTACAGTTCCCGTCGGGATGCGCTCGTACACCGCGGACATAGTGCGGACAGATGATGGCGGGACTGAGACCTATTTCATTCGGCGCGACGAATTTTTCGACCGTTCGCAGCTCTACAACCTGCCTGATCGCGATTACGAAGATAACTTCGAGCGCTTCGTGTTTTTCCAGAAGGCTGTGGTTGCGCTGATCGACCGGCTGTCGTTGAAGCCCGACCTCGTCATGTGCAACGACTGGCAGACCGGTTTGATCCCGTACTTTCTCGAATATGGCGTGCAGGGCAAACGGCGCGGCCGGCGCGAACGCTGCGTGTTCACCATTCACAATATCGCGTATCAGGGAATTTATCCCGACAGCGATTACGCGCTGACCAATCTGCCGTTCAACGCCTACTCGGTTGATACCTTCGAGTATTACGGCAAGCTGAATTGCATGAAGGCGGGCATCACCGGGGCCGATCTGGTGACGACCGTAAGTCCCGGCTATGCGCGCGAGGTGCTGACGCCAGAGGGTGGCTTCGGTCTCGACGGTTTGCTTCGAAGCGTTCAGGACCGGTTCGTGGGCATCTTGAACGGAATCGACACCGATGTCTGGAATACGGCGACCGATCCGCATCTGCCCGCGCCGTACACTGCGGCTGACGTGTCGGGGAAATCGGTCTGCAGGCGGTCGTTATCCGCCAAGATGAGCGTGCTCGCCGGAGAGACGACAGCGATCGTCGCCATGATCTCGCGTCTGGTGGATATGAAGGGGCTCGACATTGTGGCAGAGGCCATGCCGGAATTGATGAAGCGCGATGTCGTGTTCGTGCTGCTCGGGTCAGGGCAGAAGGCCTACGAGGACATGGCGCGTGAGTGGGCGACGAAGTGGCCGGGCAGGGTGGGGGTGCTCATCGGATATAATGCCCCCCTGGCCCACCTCATCCAGGCCGGCGCGGACATCATGCTGATTCCATCCCGGTCGGAGCCTTGCGGATTGACGCAGTTTTGCAGTCAGCGCTACGGGACGATTCCCGTCGTCCATTCGGTCGGCGGCTTGGCGGATACGATAGTAGACCCTTCGGAAGGCGAGCAACCGACAGGATTCAAGTTTAAGGAATATTCCGGCGCCGCATTAGTCGAGGCCGTTGATCGCGCATTGAGCATGCTGCGTTCGCCCATCCGGATGACCATAATCAAGCACATGATGGGGCTCGACGTTTCCTGGAGGCGCGCTGCAGCCCGATACGTTGAAGTATTTGATCGCATGCTTGGGCTGAAATAGCGTCATACGGCTATCGTAGTTGAACGTCACCGATCGCGTCTCGTTTGCGCAGCCGGGCGTCGCGGGCCAGCAGAGTTGTGATAGTGGCTTCCGCAGCGACATAAAATCAGTCACCCCAATGCCTAGCGGTTCCCGGCATCCATTTATAGACATAATATGTATTATGCGACGTTGCGTAAGTTGCCGGATTTGCTTCGATTTCATTGCCTGAAACTGAAGCCGTCGCACCCTTCAGACCTTGGCGGGAATCCGATGCTCGCAGCCGCGGCGCAGCTATTGGATCCAGCCCCAGCGCGGGCCGAAGGGCCAGTACACCATGAAGGCGGGACCGACGATGTTCTTGCGTTCCACGCCGCCAAAGTAACGGCCGTCGAGACTCGACAACGTATTGTCGCCAAGCGGCAGATACTGCGTGTCGGATAATTGCAACACCTGCCCGGGCCATCCCAGCGCCAGAGGAATTCTTCCATCGGATTTCGGCAACTGATAGCCGTGATAGCCCAGCTCCCGATTTTGGAGCCGGGCGAACGGCATCGGTTCGCGGATCGGCGTCCCGTTGGCATACAGGAATGGCGGGTCCAGTGTGATCCGCTCGCCGGGCAGGCCGGCCATACGTTTAATATAAAACGCGTCAGTCCTGATCTGCGGATACTGTATCCCTTTCGTGCTGAAGACGAAGATGTCACCGCGCGTCGGGCGCGAGAAATTGTAACGGACCTTGTTGACGAGAATATGATCGCCGAGGCGGACGCGCCCGGATGCGATCACCTCACCTCTGCGGACCATCGAATATCCGGGCTGCGCAAAGAGCGCCATCTGCCGCGGTATCTCGTGTGGAACACCCCCGATGTAGATGCGGATCGCCTCATCCGACTCCTCAAACCGGCGATCCACGAGTCCATCCGCGCGCGCGCGTATTTCCTGATAGCGCTCTCCGTAGAGCGCGAGTGAAACCAGCATCAGCGGAAACCGGTCGTACCATCGGCGCTCTTTCTGCGAGGCCACCGTAATTCCATACAGGGTGGGCTGCATCGATCCGGTGGGAATCTTGAACGGTTGCACAAAGTAGGTTCGAACACCCATCGCGACGACCAGCGCCACCAACAGCACCTCGAGATTCTCGCGAAGTTTGGGATGGCTTCGCAATGGCGCCAGCGCATCCATGGCATCCGACAGCCGGTCCGCGGCGGCTTCGATCGCGCGGATATCGCGGCTCTTGCGCGCTTCGCAAAGCGCGTCCTCCGCCGCCTGAACCGCGGCGAGCGCGGAAGGGTCCGCGACATCCTCCCGCATGTGGCGCAAGTGCCGCGATTCGTGCAACAGATGCCGCACCATCTTGCGGAGCCGCCGCTGGGCAAACCACTTCATCATCGCGGCCTACTCCACCCCGCCCTTCAATACCTTCACGAACGCTTCCTGCGGTATGCTCACGCTTCCGACTTGCTTCATCCGCTTCTTGCCCTCCTTTTGACGCTCGAGCAACTTGCGCTTTCGCGTGATGTCGCCGCCATAGCACTTCGCCGTAACGTCCTTGCGGAACGCGCGAATGGTCTCGCGCGCAATAATCTTTTTGTTCACGGACGCCTGCAGCGCGATCGGAAACATGGCCGGCGGAATAAGCTCCTTCAGCGCCGCGCATAACTGCCGTCCCCTGCCCTCCGCCTTGGACCGATGAATGATGCACGAAAAGGCTTCGACCGGCTCGCCGTGCACCAGGATATCCATCCGGACCAGATCGGACGCCACATAGCCGCTGTACTCGTAGTCCATCGAGGCGTAGCCGCGGCTGATGCTTTTCAATTTGTCCTGAAAATCGATCAAGATTTCGTTCAGCGGCAGCATGCAGGTCAACATCACGCGCCGCGTGTCGAGAGACTCCGTTTTCTCGACGGCCCCCCGTCGATCCATGATGAGCTGCATCAGGTCACCGATGTGCTCATTCTGGCAGATGATGAACGCCTTGATGATCGGCTCCTCGATGCGCGCGATTCGGGTCTGATCCGGCAATCGAGTCGGATTTTCGATCTCCGTCATTTCGCCGTCTGTCGTATGGACGCGATAGACGACATTCGGATACGTAGAAATGATGTCCACATCGTACTCGCGCCGCAGGCGTTCTTGGACGATCTCCATGTGCAGCAAGCCGAGGAAGCCGCACCGAAAGCCGAGACCAAGCGCGACGGAGTTCTCCGGCATGTAGCTGAAGGAGCTGTCGTTCAGCTTGTATTTTTCGAGGCTCGTCCGGAGCTTCTCGAAATCCGCGGTGTTGATCGGGTATATTCCGCTGAACACCATCGGATGGATTTCCTTGAATCCCGGCAGCGGGTTCGACGTCGGACGCTGCGCCAGTGTCACGGTGTCGCCGATTTTGACCTCGGAGGGATCCTTGATGTTTCCGATGAAATAGCCCACCTCGCCGGGTCCCAGCGCATCGACCTTTACGGGGCCCGGCGTGAAGATGCCGACTTCCTTCACCTCGTAGTCGATACCGGTGCTCAACAATCGAACGCGATCGCCGGCCTTGAATGTTCCATCCACCACGCGAACGTAGGTTACGACGCCGCGGAACGTGTCGTAGGTGGAGTCAAAAACCAGCGCGCGCAAGTGTTCGCCGGCGGTATGCGGCGGAGGGATTCGCGAGACGATGCCTTCGAGCAAGTCGGCCACCCCGAGTCCGGTGCGCGCGCTGACCTTGAAGGCGTCGTGAGCCGGGATGGCCAGAATTTCTTCGAGTTGCGTTTCGGCTTCCTCGATATGCGCGTTTTGCATGTCGATCTTATTGAGGACCGGCACGAGGGTGAGTCCCTGCCCGATCGCCAGATGGGTGTTGGCAACGGTCTGCGCCTCTACGCCCTGCGTCGTGTCGACGACAAGCAAGGCTCCCTCGCAAGCCGCGAGGCTGCGCTGCACCTCGTAGGAAAAGTCCACATGGCCGGGGGTGTCGATGAGGTTGAACGTGTAGCGGCGCCCGTCGCGGGCGGTATAGTACATGGTCACAGGGTGCGCCTTGATGGTAATCCCGCGCTCGCGCTCGAGGTCCATCGCGTCGAGCACCTGCTCCTGCATGTTGCGCTTCTCGATGGTCGACGTCATTTCGAGCAGGCGGTCGGCCAGGGTGGACTTGCCATGGTCGATGTGCGCGATGATGCAAAAGTTGCGGATATGGGACAGGTCGCGCACGTCAGGATTCCCATGCGGCGGCGCAGGCCGCGCGCATTCGCTCAAGTTCAACCCGCATATCGGCCGCGCGATAGAGCGCGGTACCCGCGATCAATACGTTTGCGCCGGCGCGGGCGCATGCCGGCGCAGTGGTTTGCGTGATTCCGCCGTCCACTGAGAGGTCGATGGCGGGCGCCCGCGCCCGGAGCGAGGCGATCTTTGGAAGCACATGTTCGAGAAAGGACTGTCCGCCGAATCCCGGATGGACCGTCATGAGCAAGATTTCGTCCGTTTCCGAAATCCACGGATCCGCCGCATGGCCGGGCGTCTCGGGATTCAGGACCACTCCCGCGCGCCGTCCGGCGGCGTGAATGCGTTCCAGCAAGGCGCCTGGATCATCGTGCGCTTCGACATGCACGAGCACGAGGTCGGCGCCGGCTTCAAGAAATGCATCCACCAGGACCGCCGGGCGCGAACACATCAGATGCACGCTTAAGGGGAGCGCTGTCGAACGGCGCGCCATCCGCACGATGTCCGGGCCCATCGTGAGATTCGGCACGAAGTGACCGTCCATCACATCGAGATGCAGCGCATCGGCGCCGGCCCGCTCGGCCGCGCGGCAGGCGTCGGCCAGATGGCCGAAATCGGCCGCGAGTAGCGAGGGCAATATCTGAATGTTCGGCATGGCGATAAAGTCGGCGACGCTAACGCACCCCACCCTACCCGTCAAGGCACAGCGGCGGGCGCGGGATCAGTCGATCCAGATGAAGCGATGCAAGCGATCTCCGGCGAGTTGCTCGAAAAGCGCTTCCAGCATTCGGCGCCGCTCGATCGAGGCGCGCGGGGAGGCGGATCGGGCGCAACTGGCGCGGGCGAGAATCAAACCGGGGCGCGGCTGCGCGTCCAGAATGCACAGCGCGTCGCGCATCAGTTCCCGCAGCGCCGGCAGCGCAGCAAAATCGAGCTCCCATTCGGCGCCGCGGTGAAGCCGCTCCGGGTCGATCGCGATTGCCGCGCCGGGTGTGAGCGCGGAATCGGGCACGATGCGCAGCGCGCCGACGGCGAGCGCGCAAAGCGCGGCGCTGGAAAGTTGCGCGAACGGCAGATGCCCGTCCATCGCCGCCGCGCTGGGTGCGCGAGCGGCGAGACGCCGGGCGTCATCGGCCAGTCCGCAGGTGTCGAGCGCCTTCGCCAGCAGCAACGCTGCGGCGTCCGGCTGATGCATCGCGGGGACGCGCGCGTCTTCGATATAGCGGCGCACGCCATCCCATGCGGCGCGAATGTGATGTGCGAAAGGATGATCGCGCAGAAGCAAATCGAGTATCGGATCGAGCGCGTGCTCTTCAGCGCGTGGGGACGGGTAGATCATTCTCGTCCGATGAGTCCTTCCACTTCGCTCAAAAATTGACTCACATCGCGGAAGCGCCGATAGACGGAGGCGAACCTGACATAGGCCACCTCATCCAGTTCTTCGAGTTTGTCCATGACCTTCTGTCCGATCACGGTGGAGGGCACCTCGCGCTCGTATTCGCTTTCCAGTTCGGTGATGATCGCGTCAACCATCGATTCGATCTGCTGCGCGCCGATCGGCCGCTTCTCGCACGCGCGCGCGATACCGCTCAACATTTTCTTCCGATCGAGCTCCTCGTGACGCCCGTCGCGCTTGATGACGCGAAGCCCGGCCTTCACGACTTCCTCGTATGTGGTGAATCGATAGCCGCACTTGAGACACACGCGCCGGCGGCGGATGACATCGCCGTTCCGGACGGTCCGGCTGTCGATCACCTTGTCGTCCTGATGGCTACATTTGGGACAGCGCATGCAAAAATGCCACTAGATGTGGCGTCTCGCGCTTACCAGTAACCTACCTGCGGTAGGGGTGTCAACTTTATTGGAAATTGACTTGCGCGAAAAGGCGGGGGTTCGGTACCAGAAAAATGAAATGACGACTCTTTGACCTTGCGAATCGCGAGTCGTCATTTCACGTCCTGGCCGCTATGCGGCCAGGATCCTTTTTAAGCCACTATTTTTTCTTCTTGGCCGCGGGCTTCTTAGCGGCTTTCTTGGCTGCTTTCTTCGCCATTTCTCATCCCTCCTTTCCGTGTTGTCGTTTTTCCTCCTGCCGGCGCCGGGCGCCGATCATGCCGCATGCGCATGGCATGCGTGCGCGAAGACGAACGGTGATGAAAGGCAGGACGCATGAGGCCGAGCGCATGAGGCGAAGCCTCCTCGCGGTGGAGAAGCGAAACGGAGAAGGGAAATGTGGAACGTATCAGACACAAGTGTGTGACGCATGAACGCGAACGTAATTTTTTCGTTGGTCGCTCATCAATGTCTACCGTGATGCTCACAGAATAGGAACACACCTTCGTCTCGTCAACTATCGTCGTAAAAAAATCGCACAATTTTTTAATCCGCGTCGCGCAGCAGGCGATGATGCTCGGCGACGATGATTGCGCGCAACGCGTCGTACGATGCGTCGAGTCGATCGTTCACGATGAGGTATTGATACGCGCGCCACTGCTCAAGTTCCTTCTCCGCCTGCTGAACGCGCCGCTCGATGACCGCGTCGGCATCCTTGCCGCGAAGATGAAGGCGCTTGCGCAGCACGTCGATGGAGGGCGGCGCGATGAAGACGTCGACAAAGCCGCGCCGGAGCGGATCGTGCGGGGGAAGCGACGCGAGCCGTCCGCGAATCTGCGCGGCGCCCTGCACGTCGATATCCATCAGAACATCGCGGCCGGACGCGAAGCCGCGCTCGATGAAGCGCCGCAGCGTGCCGTAGCGGTGGCCGTGCACCCGCGCATGCTCGACAAACTCGCCGGCCTGCACGCGCCGCTCGAACTCCTCTTCGGAAATGAAATAGTAATCCGTGCCGTCGATCTCGCCGTCGCGCGGCTGGCGCGTGGTGCAGGAAACGGAATAGACCATCTGATGAAACTCGGCCAGCAAGCGCTCGCACAGCGTAGTCTTGCCGCCGCCCGACGGCGCGGAAACGACGACCAGCAAGGAACGCACGGGTAGTTCGATCATTGTATGTTCTGGACCTGCTCGCGCAGGCGTTCCAACTCCGTCTTGAAGACTATCACGCGCCCGGCGATCTCCGCATCTGCAGATTTGGATCCGATGGTATTAATCTCGCGGTTCAGTTCTTGCGCCAGGAAGTCGAGCGCCTTGCCCGCCGGTTCGGGGCCCCGCAGCAACGCGCGCGCCTGTCGGAGATGACTGTCGATCCGCGTGCATTCCTCTGTGATGTCCGATCGGTCCGCGAACAGCAGCGCCTCGCGATCGAGGCGCTCCGGCGCGATCCCCGGCTCGTCTCGAAGGGACTCGAGGCGGCGGCGCAGCGTTTCGCGATAGCGCACGACGGACGCCGGAGCCAATCGTTTGATCTCGGAAACCGCGGAGGCCAGCGCCGCGATACGTCCGGCGACGTCGCGCGCGAGCGCCGCGCCCTCCCGACGGCGCATGCGATCCAGCGCGTTGAGCGCCTTGCGCAACGCCTGCTGGAGAACCGGCCAGACGCGCTCCGGTTCCTCCTCGTCCGCATCCACGCGCAGTACACCCGGCATGCCGGCCAGCAGGCTGATTCCGATGTCGTCCCGGACGTCCAACTTGCGCGCCGCCGCGCGCATGGCATCGCGATAGGCGCGGGCGAGCGGTTCGTCGATCCGCACGCGCGCGTGCGGGCGTCCGCTCAACGCGCGCACGGTCGCGGCGACCGAAATGCGCCCCCTCGCGAGCACGGCGGCAATTTCCTCGTGCACGCGCGCTTCCAGGGCGTTCAGTGAGCGCGGCAGCGAGAGCGCGACATCCAGCTGCTTTCGATTGACGGAACTGATCTCAATCTCGGCGCGCAGCCCGCCGACTTGCGCGACCGCTCGGCCGTATCCCGTCATGCTGCGGACACTCATGATCGATCCTTGGACCGATTGGCATGGCGGCGATCCCACGCCTCCATTTGCTGAACATCTTTGTCCCCTCGGCCGGAGACATTGATAATGATCAAGTCGCGCCGCTTGAACGAACGGCGCATGTTGAGCGCGTAGGCCACGGCGTGAGCCGTTTCGAGCGCGGGCAAAATACCCTCGAGCCGGCAAAGCGCGTTCACCCCCTCCATCGCCTCCGCATCGCCGACGTGGTGGTACTCCGCGCGCTTGAGATCGCGCAACAGCGCGTGCTCGGGACCGATCGCCGCGTAGTCGAGGCCCGCGCTGACGGAATGGGTCAGTTGGATGTTGCCGGACGCGTCTTGCAGAACATAGGTCCGCGTCCCCTGCAGGATGCCGACCTTCCCTCCGGCGAATCGCGCGGCATGGCGACCGGGACGGATCCCCTCCCCCCCCGCTTCAATGCCGATCAGCCGAACGCCGCCGTCGCGGAGGAACGGATAAAAGATGCCGATCGCATTGCTGCCGCCGCCGACGCACGCGAGTATGTGCGTTGGCAGACGGCCCTCCGCTTTCAATATTTGCCGACGCGCCTCGCGCCCGATCACACTTTGAAAATCGCGCACCATCATGGGATAGGGATGCGATCCGAGCGCCGAGCCGAGGATGTAATGCGTGGTTCGCACGTTGGTCACCCAGTCGCGCATGGCCTCGCTGATGGCTTCCTTCAACGTCTGCTGGCCCGCGGTCACGGCTGTGACCGTGGCGCCGAGCCGCCGCATGCGGGAGACGTTCAATGCCTGGCGCTCCATGTCCACGGCGCCCATATAGATGACGCACTCCAGGCCGAACATCGCCGCGACCGTCGCGGTAGCGACGCCGTGTTGGCCGGCCCCGGTTTCGGCGATGATGCGTTTCTTCCCCATCCGCAGCGCAAGCAACACCTGGCCCAGCGAGTTGTTGATCTTGTGCGCGCCGGTGTGGCAAAGATCTTCGCGCTTCAGATAGACCTTTGCGCCGAGTTCGCTCGATAATCGACGCGCGTGATAAAGCGGCGTCGGACGCCCGACGAAGTCGCGCAGATACGCGTTCAGTTCTCGGCTGAACGCCGGATCGCGCCGAACGCGCGCATATTCGGACGCCAATTCCTTCAGGGGCGACATCAGCGTTTCCGGCACGTACATGCCGCCGTAGGGGCCGAAGTGACCCCGCGCATCTGGTTCTGTTAGTCCACGCGACATGACTCAATAAACAATCGCACCTTCTCAATATCTTTTAAACCTGGCGCTTTTTCGACCCCGGAACTGACATCGACGCCCCAGGGACAAACCCGTCGGCGCGCCTCGCGCACATTCGCCGGCGTCAGCCCGCCTGCAAGCAACACCGGTCTCGACGCCGCCTTCACGAACGCGCGCGCGCGATCCCAATCGCCCGGCTCGCCCGTGCCCCCGGGCGACTTGGGACTATAGGTGTCGATCAGGTAGGCGTCAACGGACCAACCCGAAAGATCGGGGTCCGTCTCGCCTCGCAGCGTGACACTGCGCCAAAGGGGATGGGGAAAATTTCTAAAGGCGGCCGCGGTCTCTGCGCCGTGCAACTGGGCGATATCCAGGGCGGCCGTTTCAATTGTGCGGCGCACCTCGTCTGGTGTTGCGTCGACAAACACGCCGACACGTTTTATGCCGCTCGGCAACCCGCGCGTCCATTTCGCGACATCCGCCGGTCGGGCGTAGCGCTTCGATCCCGGCCAACAGACAAACCCCAATGCGTCGGGGGCCAGCGCGGCCACGGCGTCCACGTCCGCCGGGTTGGCCAATCCGCAGATTTTTACGAAACAGCCCATACGGGTCCCATCAAACGCCGCACCGCGGCGGAGAGGTGTCGCTGGCGAAGCAGCGATTCTCCCACCAGCACCGCATGCGCGCCGGCCTCGCGCACGCGCATGACATCCGCGGCGGTGCGAATCCCGCTCTCGCTCACAAGGCAGCACCCCGCCGGCGCGAGAGCGGCGATCTCGAAGGTGGTCTCCAGCGTTGTTTCAAATGTTTTGAGATTGCGGTTGTTGATGCCGATGAATCGGGCGCCGATCTCCAGCGCGCGATTCATTTCCTTCGCATCGTGCACTTCGACAAGTGGCGACAGCCCTGCGCGGAGAATCTCTGCGTGCAGATTCTGAAGCGTCCGCTTGGGCAAGGCCGACACGATGAGCAGGACGGCGGACGCGCCGATCGCGCGGGCATGCGCGATCTGCCAGCGATCAAGCACGAACTCCTTGTACAGCAGCGGCAGATCGACAGCCTTCCGCACCAGCGCGAAGTCGTCCTCTCCTCCGCCGAAGTAGGGTCCATCCATCAGGACGGACAGCGCCTGCGCCCCGCCGCGGTGGTACGCCTCGGCAATCGCCGCGGGGTCGAATGGCGTGCGAAGCACTCCGGCCGACGGCGAGCGCCGTTTGACTTCCGCGATCAGTCCCATCGGGTATGCGCGGAGCGCAGCGATGAAATCGGGCGGCGGCGGCGCATCCGACGCGCGGCGCTCCAGTTCGCGCAGCGATAGATCCGCGCGTCGCGCCGCGATCTCGCGCCGCTTGTCCGCCACGATCTGGTCGAGGATGTTCACGAGGCCCGATTCGAGCGCAAATAGGCTTCGATGAAGCCGTCCAGATCCCCATCCAGCACAGCGTCGACCTGGCCGGTCTCAAAATCCGTGCGGTGATCCTTCACCATCGTGTAGGGCTGGAGCACGTAGCTGCGGATTTGGCGGCCCCAGGCGATCTCGCCCTTTTCGCCATAGAATTTCTCCATCTCGCGCCGCTTCTTGTCCACCTCGTACTCATAGAGTTTGGCGCGCAGCATCTTCATGCACTTGTCGCGGTTCGCATGCTGGGATCGTTCCGCCTGGCACTGCACGACGATTCCGGTTGGAAGATGCACGATACGCACAGCCGAGTCGGTTTTGTTCACATGCTGCCCGCCGGCGCCGCTGGAGCGATAGGTGTCCACGCGCAAATCCTTGTCCAAAATCTCGATCTCAATCGCGTCGTCCACCTCCGCCACCACGTCCAGCGCGGCAAAGGAGGTGTGGCGCCGCTTGGCCGCGTCGAACGGGCTGATGCGGACCAGGCGATGGACGCCGCGCTCGGCCTTCATATAGCCGTACGCATAGGGGCCGGCCACAAAAAAGGAGACACTTTTGATGCCCGCTTCATCGCCCCGCTGCATGTCCAGCAAGTCCACGCGATAGCCCCGCCGTTCGCAAAAACGGGTGTACATGCGAAACAACATCGCCGCCCAATCGCAGGACTCGGTGCCGCCGGCGCCGGCATTAATCGTGAGATATGCATTGTTCGCATCGAACCGCTCGGACAGCAGGGTCTGCAGCTCGAATCGGCGGTAGTCGGCTTCCAGCTTGTCGAGACGATCAATCGCCTCGCGATATGCGGCAGTCCGATGCGGCCCTTCCGCTTCGCCGGCGGCAAGTTCGAGCAGAATACCGGTTTCCTCCGCGTCGGACTCGAGTTGGTCGAACGGTTCCAGCAGGGCCTTTAGCTGGTTTGACTTTTCAATGCTGGCTCGCGCCTTGTTGGGGTCGTCCCAGAAACCGGGCGATGCTGAAATCGCCTCGAGTTCCTCCACCTGGCGGCGACGTCCGGCGACGTCAAAGAAACCCCCTTAGCTCATCGAGCTTTCGCCGGACGAACTCAAGCCGTTCGACCAATTCTCGCGCGTCATCCATTAGATCTTCTCTCCGAGATGAATAAACACGTGAGCATACGGGCTGAGCGGGGAAATACAAAACGATTTCATTTGATTGAGGAGTCCATTGAATGTTGTATGATTTTTCCATGACGAGGTTGAGTCAACGCGCATGCGCCGCCGCTGCGCTTGCGATGGGCCTGTCGTTCGCCGGCTGCGATTGGGGCGACAAGCGGGATCATGTGCCGCCGGATGGCCTCGGCGCGCTGTACGTTCAGAACAACACCTCCCTCGATCTGCGCGTGTATGTCGAGGGCGAAGAGAAAGGCCGGGTGCGCAGCTACTCCGATCGCCCGTTCGACTTGGAACCCGGTGTGTACCGCATCGTGCTCGATCAGCGAAACTCATCCCGCAACTGGCGCGATACCGTGGACGTGATCGAGGGGCGGCTGACGGTGCTCGATGTGGCCGATGGATTCGGCAGCGAACTCGACGTGGTCGTCTTTTTCGACTAGCCGGAGAGTTGTACAATGAAACATGCGCCGCCTGCGGAGTCCAATTACTCATGACGCGAATATCGTTTCGTCTTCTGGTGCCGGCGGTCCTCGCCGTTTTACTCATCCTTTCACGGCACCCGGCGCATGCGGAAGACGCGGCACCGCAAACGGAACTTTCCATCATCAGTTGGAACATCGAGTGGTACCCAGGGAAGCGGCGAAACGCCGACGATGCGACGGCCGCCGCCCATGCGGCAGTGGTGAAAGAAACCCTGCGGGCGATCGATCCGGATGTCTTGCTGGCGCAAGAGATTCGCGACTGGCAATCCTTCGCAGAACTCTGCGAAGCAGTGCCGAATCTCCGCCCGGTTGTGGTATCGGCCTTCCGGGCCGAAGATACCGGCGAGTACTGGCCGCAGCAACAGGCGATCGGGTCGAAGGTGCCGGCTATGGCCGCGTGGTCCGAGTTTTGGCGCGCGGGCGAGATCCATCCACGCCGCGGATTCAGCGCTGTCGTCCTGATGCTATCGGATCAACGTCTGCTGCTGGTGTACAACGTGCACCTGAAGAGCAACCGCTCGTCGGACGAGGAAGAAGCGCTCCGTAATTTCGCGACGCGCGACGAGAGCATCAGACAGTTGCTCGACCATATCGACGAAATGGAGACCGTATTCCTCCCCGGCCGCATCGCCGGGGTGATCGTCGGCGGAGATTTCAACACGAACCAGGACGGGCAATTCGGGGATCGCGTCGATGCGATGATGCGGGACGCCGGTTTCGAGAATACGTGGAAGGACACGCCGCGCGAGGATCGTTTGACCTGGCGCGGTCATGCCTTGTTTGAACCGACCACGTTGGATCACATTTATGTGAGGGGGCTTCCCGCGCCTCGAGCGGAACTGGTGTCGGTCCCGGACGCCGCCAGCGATCACTGGCCCGTACGGATCCGCCTGATCATACCTGCTGCGCCGCCCCTCTCTACAGCGCCGGTCGAATCACCCGCTCATCGATAAGCTTGAAAACGGGCGGCGTGCCGGTACCCTGCCGGCATGCGCTACATTGCAATTCTACTGACGGCCTCATTGCTGGCGGGCTGCGCGACGACAAAAGACGAGCACATCGTGCCGTTCACCCGGCAGCAAACGAGCGCCCTCCTCAAAAATGCGCGCCCTCCGCAGGCATTCGGTCTCACAGTATATAACACCGAGCGCGGTCCGGTCTTCGCGGGATCGCATCGTGTTCATGCTGGGCACGCCGCGCAAATGCCGTTTCAGAACCGTTCGGACCCCAAGGCGCCGGTCGTCGGATTCGCGGCGCGCGGGATAAAGGATATCCCCGCGCTCATCGACACCGCCTCGCGAGAAAACTGGATCGTGCCCAGCGTCGCGCAAGACATTGCGATCGTACCCCTGGCCGGACCGAACCCCTTCGAGACCCAAGCAGTCCACGTGTATGACGAAATCGGCGGCATGGCGGGTTTGCTGCACAAGCTGATGCTGGACACGCTGCACGTGGAGAATGTGGTGTTCTACATACGCGCGGCATCCGGTCCGCTGGGCCCGCCCGCGCGTTGGGTTCAAAATCCGTCGCCCTCCGCCGTGCTCGGCGTGCCGTTTTTGCGCGCCTTCAGCTATGTCACCCTCGATTTTCCCGCCCGTTCCGCGATCTTTTCCTCGACCCTCCCATTCCCCGGCGCATCAGATGATTCCTTGCTGGTCAAGCTCCCCTTGCTGGACATCCGCGGCGTTCTCGGCGTTGAAGGCACGCTGCGCGGAGAACCGACAACGTTCATCATCGATACCGGAGGCGATTTTGAACTCGCGCTCAACGATCCCGAAGAACCAACCGTGCGGCGTCTCGCTATCGGCGATCTCGTGGTTCCGCCTGAAATCAGCGTCGTTTCCGCGCGCGAGATCGGGTTGGGCGAAATTGAGTATCCCCGGATCGGACGCGGCCTGATGGCCCGGTACAAGATCACGTTCGATTTCAGGAACCGTCAGATCTGGGTCGAGCGTCCGAGCGCCCGATAATCTCCTATCGTTTTCGGTTTTCTTTCGCGCGCCAATTGTTAGGATTCGGTTATGAAGGCAGTCGAAGCCGGAAGCGAAAAAGAGAGGCCGGCTCCATACCCTCGAGGATTTCGTGCGCGCCGCGGCCTGAACTGGGGCCTGCTCGGCTCGATGTACGCGACCTACTACATGTGTCGCTACAATTTCCGATTCGCCACTCCGGGCATGCAGGCGGAGTTTGGGTTCACGACCACGCAGATTGCCGACATGATCGCCATTTGGTCGTTGACATACGGCACGGGTCAACTGGTGAACGGACTCTTGTGCGATAAGATCGGCGGCAAGCGATCCATGCTGATAGGCGCGTTCGGCACGATTGGCGTGAATCTGTTGTTGGGATTGGCGCCCCTGTTGGTGATCGGCGGCGCGCTCGCGGCGGCGTCAAAATTCTGCTTCGGCGCGACGTCGTTCGATCCGGCCTTTTTCGCCATTTCGATCATCTGGCTCGTCAACGGCTGGTTCCAATCGTTCGGCGCGCCCGGCATGGTCAAAGTGAATGCCGCGTGGTTCCGGCGCACCGAGCGCGGAACCTTTGCCGGTATCTTTGGATTCATGATCCAGATGGGCCAGGTCATCAGCACGAAGCTTTCGAAGGCCCTTTTGGCCGGCGGGGTCATCGGCGGCTTCGTCATCGCCGGCGGCGCATGGCGGTGGCTGTTCATCATTCCCCCGCTCTTTACCCTGCTCGTGGCGATCTGCGTGGCAATCGGCGCTCGGCAAACGCCCGAAGAGGCAGGCTATCCGGGGGTGATTGAGGACGAACTCGACAATTCCGCGGGCGTCACCGTCAGCCTCAAGGACTCGTTCCGCACCATTTTCACACATCCGCTCGTCTGGTTCTACGCGGCAGCCTATGCCTGCACCGGCGCGGTCCGCTCCAGCTCCGACCACCTCGCGGTTCTCTATTTCCAGGAACAACTGGGCATGGACATGAAGACCAATATCCCTTCTGTTGTCGGCTGGACGCTCGCGCTCATGCCGATGGCCGCAGTGCTCGGGTCGCTCGCGTCCGGCTTCATTTCGGATAAATTCTTCAAGGGACATCGCTCTCCCGTCGCCATGACCCTCTATTTCCTCGAGGCCGTCGTCATCGGCACGGCCGCCGTCATTCTTCTGAAAGGGCTCGTCGGCCCGACCCACGGCGGAATACTCGCCGGCTGCGCTATCCTGATCATGATCGCGCTTACGGCGAATTCGACGCACTCCATCGTCGGCGCGGCCGCGCCGATGGACATTGGCGGGAAAAAAATGGCCGGCTTCGCCGCAGGTGTCATCGATTCCTTCCAGTATTATGGGGGCGCCCTCTCGCTGGTCATCACGGGGCGCGTGCTCGACGCCACCAAAGAGCAGTATGGATGGACATTTTGGTATGCCATCATGGCCGGCTTCGGCATCCTCGGCGGTATTTCGATGTTTCTCGTGATGCGCAAGCAAAAGCGCATGGCCGCGGCAACCTGATCCCCATCGGTCCGTCTGTTAGTTCTCTGTTAGTGCGCCGTGCCGTCTTGACGTTACCGCCTCGCACGTGGAGTCTGTCCATCAAGGGAAGGCCATTCATGGCGGTCGCAATCCGTTTCGATAACGTCACCAAGCGGTTCGGCGATCTCACGGTCGTCGAGCGGATCAATCTAGAGATTGAACCAGGGGAACTCTTTTTCCTGCTGGGCCCCAGCGGATGCGGAAAGACCACCCTGCTCCGCTCCCTCGCGGGTTTCTACGTGCCCGAATCAGGGTCGATATGGATCGGCGATCGCGATGTCACCCGCCTTCCACCCGATGAACGAGACACCGGCATGGTGTTTCAAAGCTATGCGCTTTGGCCGCACATGACCGTCGCGCAAAACGTCGCC
This sequence comes from uncultured bacterium, assembly GCA_937958885.1. Classification (GTDB taxonomy): domain Bacteria; phylum Verrucomicrobiota; class Kiritimatiellia; order CAIVKH01; family CAIVKH01; genus JAMLJG01. The sequence goes on from CALGMT010000004.1 coordinate 51,703, forward strand.
TTCGGCCTCGAATTGCGGAAAATCCCGCGCGATGAAATTGACCAGCGCGTTGCTGATGCCCTCGCGATGGTGAAAATGGGCGATCGCGCGGACTACAAGCCCAACCAGCTTTCCGGCGGCCAGCAACAACGCGTGGCCCTCGCCCGCGCGCTGGTGATCCGCCCTCAATGTTTGCTGCTTGATGAGCCGCTCTCCAACCTCGACGCCAAATTGCGCCTCGACATGCGAACGGAAATCCGCCGCATCTGCAAGCAGGCTGGACTCACCGCGATCTATGTCACGCACGACCAAAAGGAGGCGCTCTCCATCGCCGACCGGATGGCCATCCTTGATCGGGGCACGATCCAGCAATGCGGAACGCCGGAGTCCGTCTATCGGCGCCCGGTGAACCGATTCGTCGCCAACTTCATCGGCGAAACGAACTTCATCGACGCCCGCGTCGCGTCGATCTCAAATGGCCGCGCCACCCTGGATTCGCCGGTCGGTCCGATCATTTCGACGGCCTTGCCGGAAGCGCCGCTCTCGATCGGCCAGGAAGTCACCATCTCCTTGCGCCCCGAAGTGATCCACGTCGGCACCGAGCCGAAGGATCCCTCCAACGTTTTCACCGGCAACATCCACGATACCGTGTATCTGGGCGAAATGGCCCAGCACTGGGTGAACCTGCCACCTGTATCGTCCTTCGAGGAGATCGCCCTCAAAGTGTTCGAACTGAATCCGAAAATCCTCGCGCATGACGAGGAGGTGAAGGAAGCCCGCGTCTGGTTCCGCCCGGAAAATGCCGTTGTGCTGGTCACATGATACTAGGAGCAGCAGAGCAATCGCACCATGGCGCATAGACCGGCACATCTGTCCAGGAGGCGTCTCCTCCCGATTTGATCCCCGCGCCCCCTCTCTCCGATGAAGCGCAACATCGTCATCCTGCTGGCCGCCGCACTGATCATCGCGCTCCCCTTCGTGTTGCGGCGATCCGATGAGCGAACCAATTGGCGGCCGGGCGATCCGGAACTCATCATCATCTCTCCCCACAATGAAGCCATTCGCTTCGAGTTCGGGCACGCGTTCTCCCGCTGGCACGAACAGCGCTATGGCCGGCCGGTTCGGATCGACTGGCGTTCGATCGGCGGCACGACCGAAATCAGCCGCTATCTGACGGCCTCCTTTGTCTCCGCGGCGCGCGGCTGGTGGACCTCGCAAGGACGCGACTGGCCCGCGGGCGCCGGCGATGCGCTGGTCGACCGCCGGTTCAACCTCGCGGAACCGCCGGCAACCGTCCGGCGTCCGCGCGATACCGACGAACGGTATGCCCGACGCGTCCAAGAGGAAATCCGACGGTGGGAAACGATTCGCGACCTGTACCGCGCATTTCGCGCCACGGACGATCCCGCTCAACTCACCGCGAAAATCGACCTCTTTTTTGGCGGCGGCGATTACGACCACCAAAAGGCTTTCGGCGAGGGCCTCACCGTTGCCCCCTGGCCCGCAGACGATCAGCCGCGCGGACTCTTCGCCGACGATGCAGGCCGTGAGCTGATTCCCGCTCGAATCGCCGGAGAAACCTGGCGCACGCCGACCATGTTCGGCAATGCCATCAGCACATTCGGCATCTGCTACAACCTGGATCGCCTGCGCGAACTGGGCATCCGCGAGCCGCCCTCGTCCTGGTCGGACCTCGCGGACCCGCGCTATTTCCGACAAATCGGAGTCGCCGACCCGACGAAGAGCGGCAGCATCGCGAAGGCCTTCGAGCTGATTATCCACCAACAGTGCTATCAGGCCATTCGCGAGGCGGGATTTGACGATGCGGATATCGACCGCTTCGAGGCCGCCATCGCGGTGGCGCGCTTGCCGCCGGGCGAGTTGCCGGAGGACGTGCCGGCCGACTACCAGCGCGCGCTGGAGCGCGGCTGGATGTCCGGCATCCGGCTCGTCCAGCGGATCGGCGCGAATGCGCGCTACTTCACCGACTCGGCCAGCAAGGTTCCCATCGACGTCAGCATGGGCGCGGCCGCCGCCGGCCTGGCGATCGATTTCTACGGCCGCTTCCAGGCGCAAAGCACGCGCGCGCCCGACGGCCGCGAGCGAATGGGGTATATCACACCGCCCGGCGGCTCCGGCGTGAGTTGCGATCCTATCAGCCTTTTGCGCGGCGCCCCCAACCGGGAAATCGCGGTTCGGTTCATCGAATTTGTCCTCAGCGAAGATGGCCAGAAATTATGGACGTATAGACCCGGCGCGCCCGGCGGCCCCGTCAAATTTGCGCTGCGCCGCATCCCGATTCGTCGGACGTTCTTTCCGTCCGACGATCCGGCAATTCACGCGATGCATGAGGAGCATCTCCGCCACGCCGCCGACGATCTGGCTGATCCCCTCATCAACCCCTACGCGCTGGCCGAGCGCTTCACGTATCGCCCGCGGTGGACCTCTTCCCATTTCGGCATCCATCGCGACCTCATCCGCGCGATGTGCCTCAATGCCTCCGTCGAACTACAGTCGGCCTGGGCAAAAATTATTGCGCACGGCGGCCCCAACCGCCAGGGAACCGCCTTCGTGATGCTCGGCCGTCTGCCCGACTGGCCGGAGCCCGTCACCTGGCGCAGCGCGCCGCGGATCGGACGCGAGCACAGCCGACTCGATTATATGCGCGAGTGGACACTTTTTTATCGGGCCAGCTACCGCGAAGTCCTCGAAACCGTCCAGACCCGCGAGACTCTGAGATGAGGACACTGTGAGATGAATCGCGCCATATCCAAAATCATATTTGCCGCCGCCTCCGTCATTTTCGCCCTGCTCTTCCTTGCGCCTTTGAGCACCGTCATTCAGGGCGGTTTTTGGGTCAACGGACGCCTGACGACCGACTACCTGATCGGCGTATTTCGGAATCCGATCTACTCCGAGGGCCTCTTCAACAGCCTGATGCTTGCGATCGGGACAACCTCGCTCGTAACCCTCATCGCCGTGCCGCTCGCGTGGCTAACCAACAAATACGATTTTCCAGCAAAGAAGTGGGTCAGCGGCCTCATCCTCGTGCCGATGATCCTGCCGCCCTTTGTCGGCGCAATCGGGTTTCAGCAGATTCTCGGTCCCTACGGCGGGCTGAACACCCTGCTCGGTCTCGGCCCGGTGGACTGGCTCGGCCGCATGCAGTACTGGGGCGTGGTCTCGCTTCAGGCCCTCGCGCTCTATCCGATCATGTACCTGAATGCGAACGCCGCGCTGGCGAATATCGACCCCGCGATGGAAGAGGCCGCGGCGAACCTCGGCTGCAAAGGCTTCACAAAGTTTCGCCGCATCACGCTGCCCCTGATGATGCCAGGCCTCTTCGCCGGCGGCACGATTGTGTTCATCTGGAGCTTCACCGAACTCGGCACGCCGCTGATCCTGAACTACACCAAGTGCGCCTCGGTTCAAGTCTTCGATGCCTTGAAGGAAATCGGGACCAATCCGTTTCCCTACGCGCTGGTGTTCGTCATGCTGGTCTGCAGCGTCGCGCTCTACGCGCTCGGGAAATTCGTTCTGGGCGGCCAGGCCTACGCGATGCAAAGCAAAGCCGCCACCGTGTCGAACGTGCGAACAGTCACGGGCGCGCGCGGACTGCTGGTGCTGCTCCCGTTCGCCTTCGTCATTCTCGTCGCGCTGACCCCCCACCTCGGCGTGATCGCGACCAGCCTCGCCAAGCCGGGCAGTTGGTATCAGTCCGTCTTCCCCGCATCGCTCACGCTCGGCAACTACGCCGAAGCGCTGGGTCACGAGATGACCGTCAGCAGCATTCGCAACAGCTTGCTATACTCCTCGCTCGCCGTCGCGTTCAATACGGTCCTCGGCATCGCCATCGCGTTTGTCGTCGTCCGCTCCGACCTGCGCGGCCGCGGCATTCTCGACGCGCTCGCGATGTTGCCGCTCGCCGTACCCGGCCTCGTGATGGCGTTCGGCTATCTCGCCATCAGCGCCCACGTCAGCAACACCGATTGGGTGAAAACCAGCCCCTTCTGGCAGAACCTGCTCGATGTGCGGACGAATCCGACCTTCTTCCTCGTCATCGCCTACAGCATCCGCCGCCTGCCCTACATGGTCCGCTCCGCCGTGGCCGGCTTGCAGCAGACGTCCGTCACGCTGGAGGAGGCCGCCGCAAATCTCGGCGCGGGCTTCCTGACGACCCTGCGGCGGATCACCGTTCCGCTCATCACCGCCAACCTGATCGCCGGCGGCCTGCTGGCCTTCGCGTTCAGCATGCTGGAAGTTTCCGACAGCCTGATGCTCGCCCAACGCGCGGATTACTATCCCATCACCAAAACGATCTACGAATTGTTCCACCTGATCGGGACCGGCCAATATATCGCCTCCGCCCTCGGGGTCTGGGCCATGGCCTTCCTCGCAGTCACCATCCTTGGCGCCAGCCTGATTCTCGGAAAGAAACTCGGCGCGATATTCCGCGCATGATCGGCCGGCTCCTCCGCGGCAATTGACGTTCGCGGACTCAATCGGTAGTATCTGCGCCACTCGTAGCCGTCCACGGACTGGGCGGCACATCGAGAGTGGCGCGAGGGATCTGGCCCCATGACCGCCCAGCAACCTGTCCCGCGCATGCGGAATAAGGTGCCAATGCCAGCCCTGGAAACGGGGAAACGATGGGCCTCGATCGATGAGGAATAACATCCTGTCAGTTCCCTGCACTCCGCGGCCGGCGTCTGCTGGGCGAACAGCTCTTTCCGCCGCATTCGATCGCGAGCTTGTGAACGGTCTGATCTAGGAAGGAGACGTCGAATGAAGCTGGAAACCATCTGCCTGCACGGCGGCGCGCAACCCGACCCCACCACCCTCTCGCGCGGCGTGCCGGTCTACCGGACCTCGTCCTACGTGTTCAAAAACACGGAACACGCAGCTAATCTCTTCGCCCTCAAAGAACTCGGCAACATCTACACGCGCCTGATGAACCCGACGACCGACGTGCTCGAAAAACGCGTCGCGCTCCTCGAAGGCGCTCCGGAATTCGGCGGGCTCGGCATCGCGTCCGGCACCTCGGCGGTCTTCTACTCGCTGATCAATCTCGCCCAGGCCGGCGACAACATCGTCTCCGCGCGCAACCTCTACGGCGGCACCTACACGCAGTTCAACGATATCCTGCCGACCCTCGGCATCAACGTGAAATTCGTGGACACACAGGACCCGCAGAATGTCGCGAAGGCCATCGACGACAAGACCCGCGCGGTCTTCGCCGAGAGCGTTTCGAATCCCGCGCTTGAAGTCACCGACCTCGAGGCGATCGCGAACATCGCGCACGCCGCCGGCATCCCGTTCATTGTCGATTCCACCTTCTCGACGCCGTACCTCACCCAGCCCATCGCGTTTGGCGCCGACATCGTCGTCCACTCGCTGACCAAATGGTTCGGGGGACACGGGACCGGCATCGGCGGCGTGGTAGTCGACTCCGCGAAATTCAAGTGGTCCGCCGGAAAACACCCGCTGTTCGACATCCCGGACACCTCATACCACGGCCTGCGCTGGGGCCACGACCTGCCCGAAATGCTCGCGCCTCTCGCGTACATCCTCCGCATGCGCACCGTGCCGCTGCGGAATCTCGGCGCGTGCATCTCGCCGGACAACGCATGGATGTTCCTGCAGGGCATCGAAACGCTGCCGCTCCGCATGGAGCGCCATTGCCAGAATGCCCTCGCCGTCGCGCAGTTCCTCAAGACGCACACGCTCGTGGAATGGGTCCGCTTCCCCGGCCTCCAGGACGACCCGGAGTACGCAAAGAATGTCAAATATCTCAAGGGCAAGGGCGGCGCGATGGTGGTGTTCGGCATCAAGGGCGGCGCAGCCGCCGGCGCGAAGTTCATCAACAGCCTCAAACTGCACTCGCACCTCGCAAACGTCGGCGACGCAAAGAGCCTGGCGATCCATCCGGCCACAACGACGCATTCGCAGCTCAACGAAGAGCAGCAGCGCGGCGCGGGCATCACGCCGGAGCTCGTCCGTCTCTCCGTCGGCATCGAACACATTGAGGATATCCTGGCCGACCTCGACCAGGCCCTCGCGGCGTCGCAGCGCTGATTTTTCCATGCTCTGTAAATTACATAGCATGGAAGCCGCAAAAAAAGTTTTTACAGAGCATGGAACGGTTGAACGGGTAGCGTGGCGATGACGCGTTCAGCGACCTCCGACCTCGGCGAGGTGAAGACCCGCTTCTTCACGTTCGGCGACCGCCGGCATCCGTTCATCTTCCGAACGGGTGAAACGCTAGCGCCGGTCACCCTCGCCTACGAGACGTATGGCGCGCTCAACAACGACAAAAGCAACGCCATTCTCGTGTTCCATGCCCTGAGCGGAAGTCAGCATGCCGCGGGGATCAACCGCGCAGTGAACGGCGTGCGCCGACTCTGGACGGAGGAGTTGTACCGCGGCTGGTGGGACGATTTTATCGGACCGGGCAAGGCGCTGGATACGGAACGCTATTTCGTCATCTGCGCGAACTATCTCGGCGGCTGCTACGGATCGTCGGGTCCGGTCTCGCGCAACCCGGCGACGCGGCGGCCGTATGGGCGGTCGTTCCCGACCGTCATGTTCGGCGACATCGTCGATTCACAGGTGCAGTTGTTGGATCACTTGGGCATCGGCAAGTTGCATGCCGTCGCCGGCGCTTCGCTCGGAGGATTGTGCGCGGTGAACCTCGCCGTGCGCCATCCGCAGCGGGTGGGCGTGGTGATCGCGATTGCGGCGGGCATCGAGGTCACGATTCAACAGCGCATCTACAACTACGAGCAGATTTGCGCCATCGAGGAGGACAAGTATTTCAACGGCGGCCACTACTACGGGCGCCGGCATCCGGAGCGCGGCCTCGCGCTTGCGCGGATGATCAGCCACAAGACGTTCGTCTCGCTCGACATGATGGCGGAACGCGCGCGGAGCGAAGTCGTGCGGCCGGAGGAAGACCGCGACAAGTGGTACTGGATGAGCCACCCCGTCGAATCGTATTTGCGCAATCAGGGATTGAAGTTCGTGAAGCGATTCGATGCGAACACGTATCTGCGCATCATCGACGCGTGGCAGCGCTTCGATTTATTGAAAGACACCGGACGAAAATCGTATCGAGATGTCTTCGCGGCATGCCGAAAGCAGCGACACCTCGTGTTCAGCATTCAAGGCGATGCCTGTTTCGCGCCGGAACAACAGGAGCAGCAGTGCGAGGTGTTGCGAGCGGCGGGCGTTCCGCATCAGCACATCTCGGTGCATTCCGACAAGGGCCACGATTCATTCCTCCTCGAGCCTGAGCTCTACACCCCTCACATCGCCTACTTCCTGCGCGGCGCATAGATTTCGCATGTAAGGCGATGCGCGCCATAGCGATATAAGAGTATGGAGCAATTTGACATTGTGGATCGTACGGGCCGCGTGATCGGGCGCGCATCGCGCGCGGAGTGTCACGGCAACCCGTCGCTCATCCATCAAGCGGTGCACGTCGCGGTATTTGACCATGCGAGCCGTCTGTTTCTCCAAAAGCGCTCAATGGCTAAGGACATTCAACCGGGCAAGTGGGATGTATCCGTCGGCGGCCATGTGCAACCGGGCGAGACGCCTGAGCGAGCCGCTGAACGCGAGTTGGAAGAAGAACTCGGTGTTCGGGTGAACCGACTTCAGAAAGCCTACGAGTACGTCTGGGAATCGCCGATCGAGACAGAGCTGATCCGCACCTATTGCACCGTGCATGAAGGGCCGTTCCGACTGCAGGCGGAAGAAATTTCGGAAGGGCGGTTTTGGTCGCTCCCGGAAATCGAACGCGCGATTCCGTCAGGTTTCGCTACGCCGCAGTTTGCGTTCGAGTTTCCACGACTTCGCGCGTATTGGGAAACCGCGCGGAATGAACAGACCCGAGCCGCGCGGGCCTGACATGAACTACGCTGCGTCCAGCAACCTGAACATGGCCGTGATCGGCGGCGGTGTCGCGGGACTCACCTCTGCATTGCTGCTTCAAGAGAAGCATCGCGTGACGCTCTACGAGAAGAACGACTATGTCGGCGGGCATACAAATACCATCACCATCGCCGACGGACCGGATGCCGGGACGCCGGTGGACACCGGCTTTATCGTGCTCAACAACAAAACCTATCCGCTTTTCAATCGCTTGTTGCGAAAGTTGGATTGTCCGACACGCGACAGCGACATGTCATTTGGGTACTACGACGAGACCACGCGCCTTCAATATGCCGGTACGGGTTGGATGGGCTTGTTCGCGCAGCCGGGGAATGCGCTGAAGCCGGCCTATTGGCGTTTTTTGCTGGAAATTGCCCGATTTTGCAAAACCGCCCGCGCCGATTTGGCGGCGGGGCGTCTCGAGAGCTTAACCGTCGGCCAGTATCTCGACGGACATGGCTACTCCGGCTTCGCGCGCGAAGCGTACATCCTTCCCATGGCCGGCGCCATCTGGTCCTCTTCGCTAAAAGACATTGAAGGTTTTCCCGCGGAAATGATGATCCGCTTTTGGGAAAATCACGGTCTGCTCTCGCTGGAAGACCGTCCTCAGTGGCAGACCGTGGTCGGCGGCAGCCGCCGATACGTGCAGAGCGCTATCGCCCGGATCGGCGGGCCCGTGCATGTCCGTGCCGACGTGAAAAAGATTGAACGGACCGACGCCGGGGTGCGGGTGTATGTCGATGGACACTCCCCCGAGTTGTTTGACGCGGTGGTGGTGGCCGCGCACGCCGACGAAGCGTTGCGGATGTTGAGCGATCCCACCGCCGACGAAAAGCGGCTGCTCGGCGCCTGGCGCTATTTGCCAAATCTCACGCACCTGCACACGGACGTCTCGCTGATGCCGCCGAACCGCCGCGCGTGGGCCTCATGGAACTATCGCCGTTCGCCTGCTGTGGCCGATTCGAGCCCGGTCTCGGTCACCTATCACATGAATCGACTGCAAGGGCTGCGGACACAGCAGCAATACTTTGTGTCGCTGAATGCGCCCCGTCTTCCTCGTGATGAGTGCATGATTCGCGAAATTCGCTACACACACCCGCTCTATACGTTCGATTCAATGGCAACGCAGAAAGAGCTGCCGAACTTAAACGGAGTGAATCGAACATTTTACTGTGGCAGCTACTTCGGCTACGGCTTTCACGAGGATGCGGTGCGGTCGGGCGTAGCCGTGGCCCGCGCGTTTGGGATCGACCTGTGAACTCGCGCCTCTACAGAGGCCGCGTGATGCATGCGCGGTTGGAGCCGACCCGCCACGCGTTTTCCTACCCCGTTTATTTCCTCGGATTGGACATCGACGAACTTCCGATCCTGGCCGAAACGGTGCGCGGATTTGCCTACAACCGACGCGGTCTTTTTTCGCTGTACGACCGCGACTATCTCGAAGACGTTGCGGGTACGATCCGCGACAAGCTGGATCGTGTTCTAAAGCACATGCAACACGGCGGCGATGTTGCTCGGATTTTCCTGCTGACCTCGGCGCGATACTTCGGCTACGTCTTCAATCCCGTTAGTTTCTATTATTGCTACGACGCGCACGGCCGGCTGCGCTGCGCGCTCGCCGAGGTGAACAATACATTCCGCGAGCGCCATCTTTACACGCTGGAGGATCCGCGCTTCGAGGGCGAGACGGCCTTTTTCAAGGCGGCAAAAGCATTCCACGTTTCCCCATTCAACGACCGCAATGGGACGTATGCCTTTTCTTTTTCTCCGCCGGACCCGAACGTGGACGTTCGCGTGGATATAGTGCGGGACGGCCGCGTGGTTTTTAAATCGCAATTATCTGGTAAGGCGATGCCGCTGGACGCGAAACATCTGGTATCGACGCTGGTCGGATATCCCCTGACCGGTTTCATGACAATGCCCCGAATTATGTCGCAGGCGGCTCAATTATATTTTCGTCGACGGTTGCCGGTCTTCACCAAGCCCGCGCCCTCGAGCCCTTTCACGATCCGCACCGCACCGGCAACGTCATGGGAGCGCGTATGCGAGCGCCTTATCTTGGCTCTGTTCGATCGGCTGGAGGTCGGCGAATTGCGGGTGCGCCTTCCGGGCGGAGTCGAGCGCACGTTCGGCGGAACATCGCCCGCCGTATCGGCGTCGATGCAAATTCGCAGCCATTCCTTCTTCTCGCGCGCAGTGCGCGACGGCGAAATTGGACTGGGCGAAGCCTACATGCTGGGCGAGTGGGATTCCCCGGACATCACGGCCTTGATCAGCCTGCTGATTGCAAATCGCCACAAATTGGAGAACGGCGATCTCCGCATGGCGCGCGTTGGACGATTGATCAATCGCGCGCGCTATCTGCTACAGCCCAACACGCTTTCGGGAAGCCGCAAAAACATCGCGGCCCACTATGATTTGAGCAACGACTTTTTCAAACTGTGGCTGGATCCGACCATGATGTATTCGGCTGCAGTATTCGCGTCGCAGGGGGAATCGCTCGAAGTCGCCCAGCGCAATAAGATGCGAAAGTTGATCGCAGCCGCGCGCATCGGTCGTGAGCACCACGTGCTGGAAATCGGATCGGGCTGGGGCGGGTTTGCGATTGAGGCCGTACGGCTGACCGGGTGCCGCGTCACGTCCGTGACCATATCTCAACGGCAACTGGAGGAGGCGCAAGCGCGCGCGGCGGCGGCCGGCTTGGCGGATCGTATTGAGTTCAAGCTGTGCGACTATCGGCAACTCGACGGCGTGTATGACCGCATTGTCTCCATCGAAATGCTGGAGGCGGTGGGCCGCAAGTATTTGGGAACTTTTTTTGCCACCCTGGATCGCGTCCTTCGTCCCGACGGCGTCGCCGCAATTCAGGTGATTACCATTCCCGATCAGCGGTACGATGGATATTCCCGCAGCACCGATTGGATTCAGAAGCACATTTTCCCCGGCGGCCACCTGCCCTCGCTTGGCGCGTTGGTATTGGCGATGACGCAGCATTCATCGCTGCATGTGGAGTCGGTCGAGAACATCGGCCCCCACTATGCCCCCACCCTCCGTCGCTGGCTGGAGAATTTCGAGGCCGCCCTTCCGCGCGTGCGAGAGCTCGGTTACGATGAAATGTTCATCCGCAAGTGGCGCTATTACCTGAGCTACTGCGAAGCCGCCTTTGCGACGCGCGCGCTCGACAACCTTCACCTGGTGCTGACCCGAGCCTGCAACCCTGCATTGCGAATGGCCTATTGATTCCGGCAGTCGATTTACCCACATCCTATTGCGCCGCAGTCGGGGCTCAACTAGCCGGCGAGGGCTATCCATACACAGAGAATCGCGAATGACGCGACGGTTGCGGGAATCCCGGCGCGCGCGTGCTCTGCAAATGAAATCCGAATGCCGGCTTGCTTCGCTTGCTCGATCACGATCAAGTTCGCGATGCTGCCGATGGTGATCAGATTGCCCGCAAACGTGCTCGCCAGCGCAAGCACATACCATGGCTCGGGCGAATCGGCGGGCAGGAACTTGATGAGCACCATCACGGCGGGGACGTTGCTGACGATGTTGCTGAGCACGGCCGCTACTGCGGTGAGTACATACGGGTCCTCCAGGTGCACCCCGCGCTGCCGCGTGGTCTCAACGATCCACGCGGGCAGGCCGCTGTCCTCGAAACCCCGCACGACGACGAATAGGCCGATGAACAGCGCGATGAGATGCCAGTCGACCAAGCCCATCAATGAACGCGTCGCCAGTTTTCGGCTGCACAAAAGCACGCCGGCGGCAACCAGGGCGGATAGCTCCCGCGGGATATCTGTGAAAAAAGCCGCGACGAGCAGCGCGGCCACAATTCCCCCCTTCCGCGCCTGCGTGGGGCTGTATTCGGGCCATTCGCCGTGCGGCGTCTCTTGCGCGGCTGCCGCGCCCCATTGATTTCGATACAGCGCGATCACAATCCCGTACGCGGCTGCCAGGGAGATCGCGCTTGGTATCGCACACCAAAGAAAAAAATGCGTGAAGGAAAGCCGTCCCACTTGTCCGATCAGCATGTTTTGCGGATTGCCGATGATGGTGGCCGCTGATCCGATGTTGCTGGCCAGGGCGAGTCCCAGCAGAAACGGAATCGGATTCAGCCGCCGCCTCGCCAGAGACCACGCCAGCACCGGCGTAAAGGCGAGACACACAATGTCGTTCGCCAGGATCGCCGACAGCGCGCCGCTGGCCAACATCAGTTGCCAAAGAAAACGTCGAGGCCGATCCATCGCGCGCGTGAGCGCCATGGCGACATGGGTATAAAAACCCGCGAGCCGGAACTGAGAGGACAGCACCATGAGTCCGAAGAGCAGCAAAATGGTAGGAAAATCCACCGCGGCAACGGCATGATCCGTATCGAGGACCCCGAACGCGATCATCGCGACGCCGCCTAAAAGCGCGATGCCCGTGCGGTCGATGGCTAGACCAGGGACTTCGCCGATGGCCACCCCGATATAGGTCAGGGCAAAGATGAGCACCGCGGGTGTAAGGATGTCGGGCATTTGCAGAAGTATTTCAAATGAAAGGTTTTTGTAAATCGCCATGAATGCACTTATTTTCGGAGCAACAGGCGGCATCGGCGCGGCTCTCGCCCGAAGATTGCGCAACGCGGGTCATCACGTTTGGGGCAGCGCGCGCCATGCAGACCGACTGGCGCAACTCTCGACAGAACTCGAAATGGGCGCGACCCCCGGCGACGTGACGGCGCCTGAAGAGGTGGATCGCATCGTGGACACTGCGGCCCGTTCCATGGGCGGTCTGGATGCAGTGGCGCTATGCGTCGGAAGTATCTTGCTCAAACCGGCTCATCTGACGACAAACGACGAATGGGCCTTCACACTAAACGTGAATCTGAATGCCGCTTTTTACGTGACGCGGGCTTGCGCGCGCGCGATGCAGTCCGCCGGCGGTTCGGTCGTTCTGGTTTCCACCTGTGCCGCGCGTATCGGGCTCCCCAATCACGAAGCGATCGCGGCAGCGAAAGCGGGTGTTGAGGGCTTGGCGCGTGCGGCGGCGGCGACGTACTCGTCTCGCGGGATTCGATTCAATGTTGTTGCACCAGGCCTCGTGGACACACCGCTTTCGGCGCGCATTACAGCCAATGAGGCCTCGCGAAAAGCCTCCCAAGCCATGCACCCGCTCGGTCGTATCGGCACGCCGGACGATGTGGCATCGGCGATTGCATGGCTGATGGATCCGGAGCAAAGCTGGGTCACCGGACAAGTGCTGGGCGTTGACGGCGGTTTAGCCTCGCTGAAAGGCCGGTAAGTCATGCGCACATTCATCGCTCGCCATACGGTCCCCTACCCGGTCGAAGTCGTTTTTGCATGGCACGAGCATCCGGGTGCTCTAGACGCCTTGCTCCCGGCATTTCCGCGCATACGGGTGGTGCGGCATGAGGGCATACGGAATGGCGCCGCGGCCGTGATGGAAATTCGATTGGGGCCCTTTCGACTCGAATGGGAGGCCATCCATGATGGATTCGTTCGCAATAAGCAATTTCGCGATATCCAAGTCCGAGGGCCTTTTCGTGTTTGGGAACACACGCATCGTTTTGAGGCTGTTGGCGAATACAGCTGCCGTTTGACCGATCGGGTGGTCTTTTCGTTGCCCGGAGGCCGAATCATCAATGCCCTGCTTTCGCCGGTGGTCGCGATGTTGCTGCACGGCATGTTCAATGAACGATATCGCGCGCTTGATCGCGCGCTAGAAGAATCCTATGCGATGAAGCCGTGCGACATATGAGCAGCGAAACGACCATTCTCTGGTTCAGACGCGATCTGCGGCTTGCTGACCATGACGCCTTGAACGCGGCGCGCGTCCGCGGAAGTTGCGTCATCCCTGTGTTTATTTGGGCGCCGGAGGAGGAAGCGCCCTGGCAGCCAGGCGCGGCATCCCGGTGGTGGCTGCACCAGAGCCTACACGCGCTACGGGTTTCCCTGCGAGAGTTGGGAAGCGACTTGATCATTCGGCGCGGTCCGTCGCTAGACGCCATCCGGCAGTTGATAGCAGAGACGGGCGCGACGGCAGTTTATTGGAGCAGACTTTACGAACCCGCAGTTATTGAACGGGACCGCGTGATCAAAACCGCGCTTCGCGAGGCGGGTATCGAAGCAAAGTCCTTCAATGCGGCCCTGCTCCACGAGCCATGGACAGTCCAGACGACGCAGGGCAAGCCGTACCAGGTCTTCACGCCTTTCTATCGCGCGTGTCAGGCGCTGGGCGACCCCTCAACGCCGCTGAAGAAACCGACAGCTTTACCGCCGATTCCTGCCCTCGCATCACTGGAGATCGATGCGCTCGAATTGCTTCCATCAATCCGCTGGTACACGGGAATAGCAGCGGCTTGGCAGCCGGGCGAAGAGGGTGGGCTGAAGCGGCTCGGCGGGTTTGCCCCGATCGCGCCCCGCTACAAATCTGAGCGCGATCGCCCGGACTTGGAGAGCACCTCGCGACTCTCGCCGCATCTTCATTTTGGCGAGATCAGTCCGCGCCAAGTGTGGTGGGCGATTCGCAAGGCGCATCCGGGCGGAGCTGCTGAGCCGTATCTCCGACAACTCATTTGGCGGGAGTTTGCGCACCATTTGCTTTACCACTTCCCCCACACGACGTCCGAACCGTTGCGCCCGGAATTCAAGCGCTTCCCATGGTCTGAAGATGCGCGCCTGCTCCGCGCTTGGCAGAAGGGCCGAACCGGATATCCGATCGTTGATGCCGGCATGCGCGAGCTATGGCATACCGGGTGGATGCACAACCGCGTTCGCATGATTGTCGCGTCGTTTCTCGTCAAGGATCTCCTCGTTCCGTGGCAGGCCGGGGCTCGCTGGTTCTGGGATACCCTGGTGGACGCCGATCTTGCCAACAATTCGTTGGGCTGGCAGTGGACGGCCGGTTGCGGCGCCGACGCCGCTCCGTATTTTCGGATATTCAATCCCGCTTTGCAGGGTGAAAAGTTCGATCCGGACGGCGCATATGTACGGCGTTGGGTTCCCGAACTCGCTCGCATCGACACGCGCGGACTGCACCGCGTCTTCGAGCGGGATCGGCAGGAGTTAGCCGCCGCGGGCGTTGAAGTGGGTCGAGACTATCCCGCAGCGCTGGTCGATCACTCTGCCGCGCGCGATGCGGCGCTGGCGGCATACGATCGGATCAAACGCTTCGAGTAAAAGGCTGACGCTTTTCTCACAATGAGCTAACCTGTTTCTTGGAGTGTGTCGTTCGTTAAGTTGGGTGTGAAAGGAGCGACATGGCCAAGAAGAAGATACTGCTCATCGAGGATGATGAGGACATACAAGAGCTCGTTTCCTACCATCTCGGCAAGGAAGGGTATGCCGTTCAGGTTGTGGGGGCCGGAGAATCGGCGCTCGATACGGCGCGAAAAACTGCGCCCGACTTGATTTTGCTGGATTTGATGCTGCCGGGAATCGACGGCTTGCAGGTTTGCCGCAATCTGCGCAACGACGCGAAAACGCGCCATATCCCCATTGTGATGGTGACCGCGAAGGGCGAGGAAACCGACATTGTCACGGGCCTCGAGGTCGGCGCCGACGACTATCTGACCAAGCCGTTCAGTCCCAAGGTGCTCGTTGCGAGAATTCGAAATATCATGCGCCGAAAGGCGCGCGATGTTGCCGACGACGCGTCGCCGATCGCGGTGCACGACATCGTGATTCACCCCGGTCGCCACGAGGTCCTCGTGAAGGGAAAACGCATCGATCTGACCTTCACCGAATTTCGAGTGCTTCAGTTCCTCGCTCGGCGACCCGGATGGGTGTATACACGTCAGCAGATTGTGGACGCGGTGCGCGGCGAGGACTATGCCGTGACGGATCGTTCGGTGGATGTGCAAATCGTCGGCCTTCGTCGAAAACTCGGCGCGGCGGGCGATTGCATCGAAACTGTCCGAGGAGTCGGTTATCGCTTCAGGGAATAGTCGGCAGAGCATCTTCGACTCCTCACGCAATCCTAACACATCGCTAACACTCGGCGTGGAGCATCCGAACGTTCTTTATAGGCTTTCTCGCACTGGATGGCATGTAAAGGACACGAACCAAAACAAGACCACAGGAGATTATCATCAAAAAGTCAACAATGCTGGGCCTGGTGACCGCCGCCGTCACGGGATTGACCGTAACGGCTCAAGAGAGCAAACCGGCCGCAACCTGGACCGATAAAGTCACGGTAAAGGGAGATGTCCGCGTTCGCTACGAAAGTATCGAGGAAGACGGCAAGCCGGACCGTCAGCGCGATCGCTTTCGTCTCCGCCTTGGTGTCGATGCCAAGCCCTCGGATGAGTTGAAGGTTGGCGCGCGCCTAACGTCCAGCGACGGCGGCGACCGCCTATCCCGCAATTCCACCTTCACGGGCGCGGGTTCCAAAAAAGATATTTATATCGACCTCGCCTTCATTGAGTATAGTCCGGCGGCTGTTGAAGGGTTCAGCCTGATCGCCGGAAAAATGGAGAACCCGTACACTGCCGTTGCAGATCATATCTGGGACAGCGACTACACGCCGGAAGGCGTCGCGGTGAAATACGCGGCGGGTGGCGATGTCAAGGCGACGCTGGCGGCGGGTTACCACTGGTTGATCGAGCGCTCGGCGAGCGAAGACGACGCCAAGCAGCTCGGCGTTCAAGGCGCGGTTAGAATCAAGACCGGCGACGACTCCTCGCTGCTCGCCGGCGTCGGCTACTACGCAACCCAGGAGTTGGACGGCTTCCCGCTGATTGACGACAAGTCGTTCGGCAATTCCACCGTAAAAGTGGTGGACGGAGACAAGACCAATTCGTTGTTCGCCTCCGAATTCGAAGTGCTGGAACTTTTCGCGCAGTTCGCGGCGAACGTCGGCCTGCCCTTCTCGGTGTACGGCTCCTACGCGATCAACCAGGACGCCGATTCCGACGACACGGCATGGATCGCCGGCTTTACTGTCGGCAAAACCAAGGAAGTCGGGTCGCTCGAAGGCGGCTATAATTACCGCGTTATCGAGAAGGATGCCGTGCTCGGCGCCCTGACCGATTCCGATTTCATCGGCGGCGGAACGAATGGCGAAGGCCACAAGTTCTATGTCCGCTACCAACTCGCAAAGAACCTGCAGCTTGGCGCGACCTACTTCCTCAACGCCAAGGATCCGGATGAAAAGGATATCGAGTACCAGCGCCTCCAAATCGATCTCGCGGCTCGCTTCTGATTCACCGATTCGCGGGGCGGGCCGCAAGGCCCGCCCCAAACTTTTCGATATTTGGCGGGCACCCGACGGCGAATATGGGCGCAGGGGCTTAATCATTTCGAGAGTTGATGATGCGCCGCATGCCGCGGCGGTCCGGCTCTCCTAACCCCAAAAAAGGACGTATACACGATGAAAACGAAGATCATGCGCTCCGGCCTCGCTGGAGCACTCGCTGCAGCCATGTCGGCCGGCTCGGCGTTCGCTGGTCCGGTCAAAGTTGACGAGCGGATCGCCCCCTATTCACGAGTGGAAGGCGTCTCCGGCAACCTGAACAGCATCGGTTCTGACACGTTGAACAACCTGATGACGCTGTGGGCCGAAGGGTTCCGCGCCGTCTATCCGAACGTCAACATTCAGATCGAAGGCAAAGGATCGTCGACGGCGCCGCCGGCCCTCATCGAGGGGACCGCACAAATCGGTCCGATGAGCCGTCCGATGAAGTCTTCCGAGATTGATGCCTTCGAGAAAAAGTTCGGCTACAAGCCCACAGAGATCCGCGTGGCTGTCGATGCCTTGGCCGTGTTTGTCCACAAGGACAATCCGATTAAGGGCCTGACAATGCAGCAGGTGGACAGCATCTTTTCGTCCACCCGCAAAATGGGCGGTCCGGACATTACGACGTGGGGGCAACTCGGGTTGACCGGCGATTGGGCGAACCGCCCGATCTCGCTCTTCGGCCGCAACAGCGCCTCCGGCACCTACGGATTCTTCAAGGACCATGCGCTCTCCAAGGGCGACTTTCGCGCGACGGTGAAGGAGCAACCGGGTTCGTCGTCTGTTGTGCTAGGCGTGGCCGGGGACATCTATGCGATGGGATATTCGGGTATTGGGTATATGACCGCCGGCGTCCGCTCTGTTCCTCTTGGTGTAAACGAGGGCGAGTACTTCGAATCCACACCCGAAAATGCGATCAGCGGCGATTACCCGCTCGCGCGCTTTTTGATGATCTATATTAACAAAAAGCCCGGCCAGCCGCTCGACACGCTGACTAGCGAGTTTGTTAAATTCATCCTCTCCAAGGAAGGCCAGGAGGTCGTTGTCAAGGATGGCTACTTCCCGATGCCTAACGAGGTGATTCAAGAAGAGTTGCAGAAGATTCTGTAATTCAGTTACGGCGCGGAGCGCGTGCAACACGCGCTCCGCGCTGCTTTCTTTTCACCATGACCGCGCCCCCCGACAAGAAGCCCGTGCGCTACGAGATTGCGGCGTCTACGATCCGCGTGGATCGCGCGATGCAGCAATTCATCAAGGTCGGCGGAATCAGCATCGTAACAGCGGTATTTGCTATATTCATTTTTATCCTCTGGCAAATACTCCCGCTGTTCGCCGCTCCCAAGGTCGAGGAGGATGCGGCATGGAGCGTCCCGCCCGGTCCGCATGCCGCAATGGGTGTGGATGAATGGTCGGCGCTCGCCTTTTTCCTGGATCGAGAGGGCGAACTGACTTTTTTCCGCATTGAGAACGGGGCGATCCATCGCCAACGCCTGCCTCTGCCCGATGGCGAGCGTATGACCGCGTCGCGGTATCATCCCAAGCGCCAGGACATCATCGTCGGCACGGATCAGGGCAAGGTGCTCTTCGTTCATTTGAATTATCGAGCCTCGTTTCTAGATGGCGCGCGACGTGTGGAGGCTGACGTCGACGCGTCGCCCGCCCTCTTGGTTGGCGCGCCCGGCCACGCCGTCCTCGACGTCGATATGGACGGCGCCGGAGGACAAAAAATCGCAGCAGTAATTCAGGACATCGACGGACGACGCACACTAACGGCTGCGCTGGTCAGCCAGCGGCGCACGCTCATCGGCGGCGGCGCCTGGCGTGTGACGAAACAGATCGATCTAACCGAACAATTGGCCGAGCCGCCGCGCAAAGCCCTGCTCAATGAACGCGCCGACAGCGTGCTGGTGCTTACGGCAGGTAGCAAGATTCAATACTTTCTTCGAACAGGGGATGAGCTGAACCTGGTACAGACTTTTGAACCCTTCCCACCCGAGTCCGGCGAGATTCTAGCCGATGCCGAATATCTCTTCGGCGACGACTCCCTGGTCTGCTGGAGTGAACGGGGCGCCAATGTGATTTTCTCTCTGTTCAATCAACCGGGAAAAGGCCGCATTTTTGGGAAAACCAAGACATTCCCCGCGCTCGAAGGCGGGGTCACCGGATATGCCAAGAGCGTGAGAAACAAGGCCTTCCTGCTGACCGGCCCCAAACGCGCTTCCTTGAGATTCGCCACAACCGAAGCCATTCGATGGGAACACGATGTGCCCTACGCCTTGCAGGGCGGGTTTATCGGACCGAAATACGACTCCGTTTGGTTGCTCGACGTTGCCAACAGGCTGCACCGGCTTGCCGTTCACGACCCCCACCCCGAGTCGAGCATCCGCGCATTTTTCGGAAAAATCTGGTATGAGGGCGCCGCAGAGCCCAAATACGAGTGGCAGAGCACAGGCGGCGCGGATGAGTTTGAGCCGAAACTCTCCATGGTCCCGCTGTTGATCGGTACGCTGAAAGGCACGCTGTACGCGATGTTGTTCTCCGTTCCGCTCGCGCTGCTGGCCGCTCTCTATACCTCGCAGTTTGCGCACCCGAATTTCAAGCGCTTCGTGAAGCCGATTATGGAAATCATGGCTTCGCTTCCCTCCGTCATTCTCGGCTTCCTCGCCGCGCTCTGGCTCGCGCCGCTGGTCGAGCAACGCGTGCCCTCTTTCATGTTGTTGATTCTCGCGCTGCCCCTGTCGTCCGTGGTGTTCGGCGCGTTATGGAATCGCATGCCGTACAGCATCCGCAAACACATCCGCCAGGGCTACGAGTTTATTTTCATCGTTCCGCTGCTGGCGATCGCCGCCTACGCCGCATGGAAGCTGGGGCCGCTGATCGAATCGATGTTTTTCGTCGCGCGCGATCTCTCCACGGGTCAGCCGGTGGCCGATTTCCGGCTCTGGTGGGTGCAGACGACGGGGCTTCCCTTTGAGCAGCGCAACTCGCTCGTCGTCGGATTGATGATGGGCTTTGCGGTCATCCCGATCATTTTCACCATCGCAGAGGATTCTTTGTCCAACGTTCCGCCCTCGTTTCGATCCGCATCGCTGGCCCTGGGGGCCAGCCGCTGGCAGACCGCGATTCGCGTCATTTTACCTACCGCCTCTGCCGGCATTTTCTCCGCGATCATGATCGGTTTCGGACGCGCGGTCGGCGAGACCATGATCGTGCTGATGGCCACGGGCAATACCCCCATCATGGATTTCAATATCTTTTCCGGGATGCGCACGCTTTCCGCCAACATCGCAGTGGAACTGCCAGAAGCGCCCCACCACAGCACCCTCTATCGCGCCCTTTTCCTCGGCGCCATGTTGCTCTTTTTGATGACCTTTTTCGTCAACACGCTGGCCGAACTGCTTCGGCATCACCTGCGCGAGAAATATAAGGCGATCTGACGTCATGAAGCTTCCGCACCACAAGCTCGGCGATACGCGTCCCGCCGGCGAAACAGGGGTCTGGCTGACCTCCATGGGGTTGAGCATCGGCCTGTTCATGGTTTTGGCCTTGCTGGGCCTGATTCTTGTCAACGGCATCCGGGTCTTTTGGCCCAAGCCGGTGATCCGTATTGAACTGGTGCCGGGCAGCGCATCGATTCAGCGCGACCAGCTCATTGTCGGCGGCATCATCAGCAGCACGCGCGACCGCATGATCCCGCAGGAATCCGGCAAAGCGGTTGAGCGGGAGTGGCATATCCAAGTCGGCAACAAGGACGCATACGGACAGAGCTTTCGCTACATCGCCATCGATGATGCCGCTTCCACGGAGTTCCCGATCGATGCCATTGTGATCGAGCGGATGGAATACGGACATGCAGTTGGCCTTCCTGTCGCGCTCGCCTTGCCGAATGGCGATCGGTTGGAGGCCGGGGCTGACGATTTCGATGCGGCCTTATCGCGCGCCTTGATCGAAGTTCGAAAGCACCGAAAGGAGCTTCTGAAAATTGAAAAAAAGCAGATCGGGCGGATCAATCACGCGATGACCAGGCTGCGGCTCGCGCCGGGCAAGCTGGCCACGCCCGAGGGCATCGAGCAACAGGCCGCGTTGCAGGCCGCCTACGAGAAACTGGCCGCTGAGGCCGCCCGTCTTCGCGCTGAATTGGCCAATGGCCAGTTGATCATACGGCTGTTCACGGGCGAAGAGCGCGGTATTCCTTTAGGCCAAGTGGTGCACGTTCACTATCCGAACCGCATGACCGTGCGCGAGAAGGTCGCGTTCTTTCTCCATGGGATCCGCGCATTTGTCGCCGACGAGCCACGCGAGGCGAACACGGAAGGCGGCATATTCCCGGCGATATTCGGCACATTCGTCATGACGTTGCTCATGAGTCTCGCCGTCATGCCATTCGGAATCCTCGCCGCGATCTATCTGCGCGAATATGCCAGGCAGGGCTGGTTCACGAGGTCTGTTCGCATTTCGGTGAACAATCTCGCGGGTGTGCCTTCCATCGTTTTTGGCGTTTTCGGTCTCGGCTTCTTCGTCTACTTCACCGGCGGCAGCATTGACCAGCTCTTCTTCTCGAATGCCCTGCCAACTCCGACCTTTGGCACCGGCGGCATTCTATGGGCCGCGCTGACGCTTGCGCTGATGACCGTTCCGGTGGTGATTGTCTCGACGGAAGAAGCGCTAGCCGCCGTTCCGCGGGGCACCCGCGAAGGATCGCTCGCGCTCGGCGCATCGAAATGGCAGACCATTTATCGCATCGTCCTGCCTGCCGCCGCGCCCGGCATTATGACCGGGCTCGTTCTTGCCATGGCCCGCGGCGCGGGCGAGGTCGCCCCGCTCATGCTGGTCGGCGTGGTCAAACTCGCCCCCACCCTGCCCATCGACGATCTCTTCCCATTTATCCACCTGGACCGCAAATTCATGCATCTCGGATTTCACATCTACGATCTCGGCTTTCAATCGCCCGATTCCGATGCCGCGCGGCCCATGGTCTTCGCCACCACGCTCTTTTTGATCGCCCTCGTCGTCGTGCTCAACCTCGGCGCCATTATCATCCGCGAGCGCCTGCGCCGAAAATATGCCACTGGAGCCTTCTAGCCACGGAACCGCCCTATGAATGCCACCCTCGAAGCCGATCCCGCGCTCGACATCGTTATCGATGTCAAGAATGTCAGTTTCTACTACGGCGCCCACCAGGCTCTGTTCAACTTGAACATGCGCATTCCGCGCCGCCAATGCACCGCGTTCATCGGCCCGTCCGGTTGCGGAAAATCCACGTTTCTGCGCTGCATCAACCGGATGAACGACCTGATCGACGGTGTCCGCATGGAGGGCTCGCTGTTGCTCGACGGCATGGAGCTGAACTCCCCGCACGTCGACGTCATCGCGCTGCGCCGCCGCGTCGGCATGGTCTTCCAAAAGTCGAACCCCTTCCCCAAATCGATCTACGAGAACGTAATCTACGGCTTGCGCATCGCCGGCGTGAACAATCGTTCCGTGCTCGATGAAACGGTCGAAAGATGCCTTCGCAAAGCGGCGCTATGGGATGAGGTCAAGGACCGTTTGCACGATTCCGCGCTTCAGCTCTCCGGCGGCCAGATGCAGCGTCTTTGCATCGCGCGGAGCATCGCCGTGAACCCGGAGGTGATCCTGATGGATGAGCCGTGTTCCGCGCTAGACCCGCGCGCCACCTCGCGCGTCGAGGACCTCATTGCCGAACTGCGCCAGGAATACACCATCGTCATCGTCACGCACAACATGCAGCAGGCTGCGCGCGTTTCCGACTGGACGGCCTTCTTCTTTGAAGGGAAACTGATCGAGTTCGGCAGCACGGAACAGTTGTTCCGCAAACCGGTGAATCAACAAACGCAGGATTACATCACCGGTCGCTTCGGATAGGATCGATGTAGAGGAGTATCATCATGGCCGTTCACTTCATGCGGGAACTCGACAACCTCAAAAAGCTCAGCCTCACCATGGCGGCGATGGCCGAGGAGAACCTGCGCCTCGCGGTGAAGTCCGCCATTGAGCGGGACGAGCCCCTGGCGCGAAAAGTGATCGAGGCGGATCACGATATCGATCGCCAGGAGGTCGCCGTCGAGGAGGAATGCCTCAAAATCCTCGCCCTGTACCAGCCCGTGGCCCATGACCTCCGTTTTGTCGTTGCGATGATTAAGATCAATCACGACCTCGAGCGCATCGGCGATCTGGCCGTCAATATCGGCGAGCGCGCGATCGTGCTCGCTCAGCGACCGCAATTAACCCGCGACTACAATTTGCGCGCCCTCGCCGAGACCTCCATCCAAATGGTGAGCCGTAGCCTCGACGCGCTGATCAACCAAGACGCCAAGCTCGCGCGGGAAATCTGGCTCTCCGACGATGAAGCCGACAAACGCAATCGCGAGGTGCTCAACTCGGTCGAGGAGGACATCGCGCGAGATCCCTCCCAATTGCCAAGCCTGCTGGCCGTCACTTCGATCTCGCGCACACTCGAGCGTATTGCCGACCACGCGACCAACATCGCGAAAGATGTCATCTACATGATTGAAGGCGACATCGTCCGCCATCGGTCGCGCTTCCTGCGCGCGCAAAAAAGCCAAGGGGCGGCCTGAATTAAGGCGCTTTCACTTCAGCGGCATAAAAATCCGACGGCGACCCGGTCGCCGGGCTCGTGTAGCTGTTGATCGGAGGCGTGGCGGCCACATTTGCGGCAATGCGATTCCACGGACTCATCAGGTTCGTGGTGTTCCACAAATCGTACAGGCGCGCGCTTTCACTCGACCACTGCAATACGACGCTGTCCGGAGGCTGGAGCACAGCGACAATGAGTTGAAAACGAGAGGCAGAGTCGTTCGGATCGGTCCCGGCGATCGCCTCCTGCCCATCCGGCACGCCGTCTCCGTCCGTGTCTGAAATCAGCGGATCGGTGATGTGACCGTTCGGGTTGGGCGCCGTCAGACGGTTGTCCAGACCCGTCAACTCTTCCTGATCGCTCAACCCATCGCCGTCGCTGTCCGCCATCGGAAAGAATACCTGCTGAACGAAAGCGGTTTCCGAAAATCGCCCGTCGTAAATGGTCAAGGCCAGCAAGGTCGTCTCAACGCCCGCGACATTCTGTGTGAGCCAGAAACCCGCAGCAGGCGATGCCGCGTTCTCAAACAGACCTGCAGGCCCTCCGACATAGCTCCAAGCGAACGTCAAGGGCAGGTCCGATGGCGAATACGACGCCGATCCGTCCAGTGGCGCCAGCATGCCGGCCTCGATCGGCGGATTGGTCGTCGCCAGCGGCGCCGGCAGGTCCATGGCGATATCGCGCGTGAATACGAGGAGAAACTCATTTGACTCGATATGTCCGTTGCCGTTTCCGGCGGGCGTTTGCGACGCGCTGATCAAGTGGCCGCCATTGGTGGTCTGATACGGCGCCGCCGCGAGATAGAGGCGGTCCGGGAACGCGCCGAAATGGCCGGCGAGATGAATGGAACCCTCCAACACACCGTTCCCGTTGGTGCCGTTATTGTTCAAACCCGAGGTGACGGACTTGTAGAATGCGAAATTCGTCAGCGGCTCTTCATTTGGCCCGAACCAACCGTGAAAGGCACCGTCGTTTTCGTCGGCCAAAAACGCGCCCCACTGCATCACCGTGCCCGATTTAGCCCAATTCGCGGCTCGCTGGGTGCTCAACATGTCCGCCACATACACGAAGTGATCGCTACCCTCCCCGGCATCCTGGGTGGCCAGATACAAGAAAGGTCCGTGTATGGCGGCATACACATTCAAGCCGTTTGATGCGCGGATCCACGAGGCATCGTCCAGCAAACCATCCATCGCGAACGGATGATCGAGATCGATTTCGAACACATCGAACGCGGCGCCCGCGTCGTCCACGGCTTCGATCCGCATCGACCCGCCGGCAACCTCGACGATGGCGTAGCTGTGGCGGTCATTCACGAAGCGCGCGGAATAATCCTTGCGCAGGGAGGACGTGTAGAGTCCGGCGCCCGATCCGGCGATTGTGAAATAATGAATGCCGTTGATCGGATTGATGCGCTCGTACCAATGATTGTGGCCCTGAAACACGAGTTGCACCCCATGCGCCTCCAGGATGGGCACGATGTTCGATTTCACCCGGACATTGTCGTTGTGCGATCCCACCGAGGTGTAGGGCGGACGATGCAAGAAGGCCACACGCCAGCGCTGCGTGGCCGATGCGAGATCCGCGGCCAGCCATGCATTGATGGCCGACATGGCCGCCGTGTTGTTGTCCTCGTACGGCTCCGTGTCGATCACCACCGCGTGGATGTTGCCGAATTCATACGAGTAATTTTTTCCGATGTGCCCGGCGGGTCCATTCGTCGGCAAGCGGAAGTAGTCGACCATGTACTGTCCCGAAGCGGTGTCCCAGTCGTGATTGCCGAGCGCGGGAAAGGTCGAAACCCGCGCCATCGTCGGTCCGTAGAGGGTGAACCAAAATGGATCATACCAACCGGGCGCGCCGTCCATATTGCACGGCGCCATGCCGTACACATTGTCGCCCACTGTCATCACCGCGTCGAAATCTGTGCGCGCGTTGATCAGGTTCGCGATCGCATACATGCCGGGCGTCCCCTGCCCATGATCGCCAATCACGACAAAGCGGAACGCTTGATCGGCCTCCGGTCTCGTTCGAAACGACATCCCTTCCGCAAGCGTTTCGTCCCCGCTCCGCACGCGATAAAAGTAGGTCGTGCCCGGGGCCAGACCTGAAAGATGAATCGTGTGCTCGCGGCCGACGGTCGCGTTCGACACCGTTCCTGCGGAATAGGACAGGTCGAGTCCGTAATCCACTGCCCCATTCGTCAACGCGGCGGTATGCCAGACGATGGCCGCCGTGCGACCCGGATCGGGCATTTGAACGAACGGTCCTCGCACCATCGATGCGTTGGTGTAGAGCTCCACGATCAGCGAGAAATCCGAACTGTTCGTGGACACATTGTGGCCGGAAACCGCGATCAGATTAGTGCCCGCGATCAGCAAAGTAGGATCCAGCGCGTAAAACTCCTTGGGATTCGGTGGCGACGCGCCTTCTCCGCGCGATGCCTCATGGTTGCCCGCTGCGGCGGTATGGCGGGTGACGGTCCCGATCGGCATATTCAGCCGCAGAACTTCCTGGCCGTTTAGATAAACGACGGCCCCGTCATCATAATCCGCGGCGAGCGTCAACGCGCGAATCGCCGAAGGGTCCTCAACGAGAAAGCGCTTTCGCGTGAAAACCGAAATGTACGCATTCTGCATGTCCGTCAGTACGGTCCCATCGTCGCAGTCGCCGTAGCCGAAGCCCGACGGCGCCGGGCCCAGCCATCCGATGTCATCGAATTCCGGGCGGTACCACTGGTTGGTTCCCTGCAGCGGCGGCGTCGAGCTGCCCTTCCAGTAACGCCACAAATCGCCCTCGCGAATGGGAAGCGCTTGAAGCGGCGGCGCGACGTAGGTGGGCGACTCCACATAAATACTGTCGAAAAAAGCGTCGTTACCCGGACCGGATGGCCCACGCATCATGCACGCGACGGAGCCCAGCGATTCACCATTGCTGCCGAGCGTCCAAGCGCCGGCATAGGCGAACGATGCCCCGCTCGTTCGGTTTGAGACGACAAATGAATAGGCGCGCGCGGAAGGATCAACGTCGATCGCGAGATCGTAAATATGATTCGTGACAAACGTCACCGCATTGGTTGCCCGGTTTGTGCCATCAAACCACTGAAACTGGGTGCTGCCCGCGGCGAAGAAAAAAGACAGGCGCTGGTTCGAAAAATGGCTCTCATCGTTCCCGACGCGAACGGTGAAGGCCATGCGTCGCAGATTGGCCGGGGTGTTTGTGCCGGCGATGTTGTAGTCCGCGCGCATCGACACGCGGAAGCTCATCGCACTGGCGCATGGACTGAAGGCCCGGCTGATCGACTGGCCTGCCGTGCTGCCGTTGCCGAACAGCCCGATGGCCTTGGCGCCGTCGATGCGGCTGTCTGCGCTCAAAAAAACGCCTCCGCCATTCTGGGAATTGACGCCCCAGAGCGATATCCAGTCGCCCGTCCCTCCGATCTGTCCGATCGGGCTGGAGGTGTAACTTTCGATATCATCCACCGCCGAAAGCTGCGCGGCCGCACGCAGTGCAATCAACATGTGGATCACAGCTATTCGCAGGCGTAATCGATGCACTTATCCCTCAATCGGCTAACATTATCCTAATGCGCGCCAGCGTGCGAACCTTTTTCCCATACGTGCTCGACAGCATGCGCGGCGATTTTTCATTATTCTCGCATGCCCGCGATGGACCATCCGCGCTTGCCGCCCGACTACCACACGCACAATCATCTGTGCAAACACGCGGACGGCGAGCCGCTGGACTACGCGCGGGCAGCCATGGATGTCGGCGTTCTGGAGATCGCCGCGACGGACCACTGTCCCACGGATGATCGCTACGGGGCGGATCATCGAATGAGCCTCGAACAATTCGAGGCATATCTCGACAGCGTGGAGCGCGCCCGCAGCGCGTCGCCAATCCCGGTGTTGCTCGGCATTGAGGCGGATTATTACCGCGGATGCGAGCGGTTCCTCTCAGGGTGGATCGAGCGGCATTCGTTCGACCTCGTGCTGGGATCCGTGCATTTTCTGAATTTCTGGGGGCATCCCTCTGAGCCGCGCGGGCTTTCGGATCAACGCGACCCGAACGAAATCTGGGAGTTGTATTTCCAGCGCGTTGCCGAGCTCGCAGACACGCGCTTGTATGACGTCGTCGCGCACCTAGACCTGCCCAAGCGGTTCATACCCCTGCCGGATGAATCGCGTCTGCGAGAGATCGCCCTGCCCGCGCTGGATCGGATCGCGGCCGCCGGCATGGCCATCGAAATCAACACCGCGGGATTGCGCCATGCGCCGCGTGAAGCGTACCCGACCTCTGCATTATTGCGCTGGGCGCGGGAACGCGAGATCGGACTGACGTTCGGATCAGACGCCCACCAGCCTGCGCGCGTCGGCGACGGGTTTGAAACGGCGCTTCGTCTAGCGCGCGAGGCGGGTTACACGACCAGCCGACACATGCGACAACGCGCGCACGTGAACGTGCCGCTTCCGCAGCCTGCCCCCAATCGCCCGCCCGACGCGGTACCTTCATTGAATCTTTGGTGATCTGCCGCTATTCTCTGGCGTGATGAAGGAAGCCGACCCGGTTATTCTGGCGACAGACCTATCCAAGCAGTTCCGAGACTTCTGGCGTCGGCCGAAGGTTTCTGCCGTGCGCGGCGTTTCCTTCGAGGTTCAGCGCGGAGAGGTGTTCGGCCTCCTCGGTCCGAACGGATCCGGCAAAAGCACGACGATCAAAATGATCCTCGGTCTGCTGCATCCGACACGGGGGGCGCTGCGCGTGCTCGGATGCGATCCGCGCGACGTCCACGCCAAGGCGCGGATGGGCTATCTGCCGGAGGAGTCGTATCTGTATCCCTATCTCACTGCGGAGGAGACGCTCGAATTTTACGGCAAGCTGTTCGACCTCGACCGCGGCGAACGGCGATCCCGCATCGCGCAGTTGCTCGACATGATCGGCCTCTCGCACGCGCGACGGCGCAAGATCGGCGAGTTTTCGAAGGGCATGATGCGGCGTATCGGCCTGGCCCAAGCCCTCATCAATGATCCCGACTTGGTGATTTTGGACGAGCCGACATCCGGCTTGGACCCCATCGGGTGCCGGCAAATCAAGGATCTCATCACCACGCTCGCCCGGCGCGGCAAGACCGTCCTGCTCTCCTCGCATCTGCTGGCCGATGTCGAGGACGTATGCGATCGCGTGATGATCCTTTACAACGGACAGGTTCAAGCGATCGGGCCTATTCGCGACTTGCTCGAAATGCGAAGTCGATCCCGCATCTTGCTTCCGCCCGACATCGAAGCGGATGCCATGCGACGGATACTGGCCGCCATTCGCGCCGAGCTCGGCGCCGATCCGGAAATTGATCATCCGCGCAAGGATTTGGAACAATACTTTCTAGAGGTCGTCGAACGCGCGCGCCGCGAGGCGCGGGACGCCTCCGGCGTGGGCAGCGCATCTGCTGTCGCGACATACCTGGCGGCGCCGGCCGGCGTTTCGGTGGATGAGCTGGCCCGTCTCGCCGCGCCAGACTCGCCTACCCCGCCGGTTGCTTCGCCCCGCGCAGAGGACAGACCCGATGATGCCAATCGGAAACTGGCGGACTTGGTCAAGCCGGACGACGCCTCGCGGTCAACCTGATCGACGCCATGCGACGCATCTTCGCCATCGCTGCGATCGGAATCCGGAACGCCGTGCGCTCCCGCATGGTGATCTGCCTGCTCGCGCTGCTCGTCCTCGCAGTGGTCGGACTTCCGTTAAGCCTAAAGGGAGACGGCACTGCGGAGGGTCAATTGCGCATCATCATCACGTACAGTCTGGGCGCCGCGTTTATGTTGCTCGCGCTCGCTAGCCTCTGGGCCGGCGCGCTCTCCATTTCGCAAGAGGTGGAAGATCGACAGATTCAAATGCTG
Source organism: uncultured bacterium (assembly GCA_937958885.1). Lineage (GTDB taxonomy): Bacteria > Verrucomicrobiota > Kiritimatiellia > CAIVKH01 > CAIVKH01 > JAMLJG01. The sequence continues at coordinate 81,364 of CALGMT010000004.1, forward strand.
GCATCGAAACCCGTGCGCCCGTTCGAAATTTGGCTCGGCAAATGGCTCGGATTAATGGCGGTCAACACCGCGCTCCTCATAGCCGCGGCATGCGCGACGGCGTTGTTGCTTCCCCGTGAGCTGCTCGACGCGCAGGCGAACGAAGGGACGAACTGGCGCGCGGTGTTTCGCCCTGTCGCCCCGCAGACCCCGGACCGCTCCGCATCCGCACGGGAACTCCTGGAAGCGCGTATTCGCGCAGGCGAATTATCCGCCGATATTCCCAAAGCAGCGGCGCTTCGCGCGCTTGAGCAGGAGCTCCTCGTGCGCGCGGCGACGGTCGCGCCCGGTCGTCGTGCGGAGTGGACCTTTGCGCTGCCCCGCGAGGTGCGCGCAGACGAATCGCTGCGCATTCGGTTTCGAGCATCCTCCTCGCACATGAGCATGTCCGCCGTGCGCGGGCAGTGGATCGCAAGCTTTCCCGATCGGGACGCTATCTGGCGGCAAACGCAAACATTCATTCCGAACACCTATCAAACGTTTGACATACCCGGCGCGGCAATCGCAGGCGCGCGCACGCTGAATCTGGCATTTGTGAATGACGACCCGGCGCACGCCACCCTGGTGTTCGATCCCAAGGATGGCGCGCGCGCGCTGCTGCCCAGCGGCGGGTTTTATGTCAATTATGCGCGGGCTATCATGCTGCTTTTGATGCGACTCGGATTTCTCGCCGCGATGGGCGTCACCGCCGGCGCGCTCTTTTCATCGCCTGTCGCACTGTTCATGGCCGTCGCGCTGTTGGTCATGGCGCAATTGGCCGGGTACACCGCTGAGTTTCAGTCGGCGCCCGGCGGCGTGTATCTGATCATCGACCGCATCGGGGACGCGCTTCGCTTCATCCTGCGTCCGTTGTCCACGCCGCCGGCGCTCGATGCCGTGGCGACGGGCATGCGCGTAGAATCCCTCTGGCTATGGCGCGTGTTCGGCCTCCAACTGCTGGCGTATGGCGGCGCGCTTGCTGCGCTTGGCGCGGGCGTGCTGACCCGAAGAGAACTCGCCCTGCCGCAAGCCTGATCATGCGCCGCTTCGTTTCCATCATCCTGCTGGCGGTTGCCGGCGTCGGTCTCTGGAACGCCGCCCGGCTCAACACGGCCCTTCGCGACGCGCGGCGCGACTATGCGATTTCGCAAGCCGACCCGTTGATTAATGCGCCGCCGCTGGTGGCATTCACCACGGTTGCACTGGGCGGATTTCGCGGGTTGGCGGCCGACTTGCTGTGGTTGCGTTCCGCCCGGCTTCAGGATGAGGGCCGCTACTTCGAACTTGTGCAACTGGCGGATTGGATCACCAAGCTCGAGCCCCGTTTCACCAGCGTTTGGGCCTATCACGCATGGAATCTCGCGTATAACATCAGCGTGCTGCTCGATCGCCCGGAGGAGCGCTGGCGCTGGGTCCGGCATGGCCTGCACCTGCTCCGCGACGAGGGGTTGCGCTACAACCCAGGCGATGCCCGACTGCTCTATGAGCTCGGATGGCTCTTTCAACACAAGATCGCGGGCGAAATGGACAGCGCGCACCTGTTCTACAAGCGCGCATGGGCGGATGAAATGGCGCAGTTGTGGGAAGGCCCGACACCGGACTATGGGAACCTGGCCCTCGCCGCTGCCACGCGCGCCGAGTTGCTCGCGCGACCCGGTGTGGCCGAATTGACGAGCGCGCTGCAGGCCGCGGGCCGCAGTCCATTCTCATTCGCGCGCGTCGCGGAGGCGCGTTCCGCGCCGGCGAGCGATCTGTTGCGCTCCGCGCCGGGTCGGGAGTTGATCGACCACTTGCGCCGCCGCGCCGTAGAGGACCAGTACAAGCTGGACCCGCTCACGATGCGGGAAATCGACGCGCGGTATGGCCCGCTCGACTGGCGTCTCCCGCAGGCGCACGCGCTGTATTGGGCGTGGTTGAGCCGGCGCGCGGCGCGCCGTGAATTTGACCAACTCTCGGCGGAACGCATGATCTTTCAGTCCCTCGCGGATGCCTTTCGCCAGGGGAATCTTTTCTATGACCCTGCCCGCAATCTGTTCATTCTCTCCCCCAACCCGGCGCTGACTCCGCGCGTGCAGGCCGCGTATGAGGAGGCCCTGGCGCGCCACCCGGACAATGAATCAATCCGCACCGCGCACGCCAACTTCCTGCGCGAGGCTATTGTGATTCGCTATACGTTCAACCAGCTCGCCGAGGCGCGCGGCTTATTCGCCGAATTGCGGAATCGCTACGCCGAAGAAACAAAGGGCTTGTCTTTTGAGGCCTTTGTTCAGGAACAATTCCTTTCGCGACAGGCTCAGTTGAATGTCGCGGATGCGCGCGCGGTCGTCGAGGGCGCGCTCTATCAAAGCGAATTTTGGCGCGTGGTCGGCGATACCGAGCGCGCGGCCGGCTTCGCCGGTCTGGCCCGACTGACGTGGGAGCGCCATCAAGCCCGCGTCTCCGCGTCGCCCGATTTGGCGGCGCGACTTTCGCTCCCGCCGCTCGATGAGCTGCGCCGCCTCGTCCGCGATCGCGTGCGCGAAGAGATGGGATTCTGACGGGTCCTGTGCGAATGGATTGCGGACGTGCGCGCGGACTACCGATGGAAGGCGTCAAAGTGAACGGATTCTGACCGTCGTGGAAGCGGACGATTGGCGCGCATGGCTTCCGCGAGCTCGGCGGCAGCATCCTCGTCATACCACCACAGGCTCAAGGCCGCGCGCTCATCGCCGTATTTGCCGAGCACGGTAGGCGGCGTGCCGAATTTGTTCCAGTAGAGCAGGCGCTTGTAGTTGAGGTTCCAGAGAAGAATGTAGGGGAACTCCGCCGTCAGAATCGAATCGATCTCGCGAAGAATGGCGTTCCGTTTTTCGATATCAAACTCCGTGCGCTGTTGCGCGATCAGCTCATCCACCCGCGGATGGCGAAAACCGGTAATGTTTTGCCCGGACGGGCGGTCCGCCTCGCGCGATGACCACTGATACTCAGGATCGCGCCAGAGGCCCCCGCCCCACGCGGCCCAGGTCATCTCGAAATTAAACTCATCCATGTCCTTCATCCATGCGGACCAGTCCTTCTGGACAAGATTCATTTCGATGCCGACATCCTTGAGGTCCTCCTTGAAGATCACGAGGAAGCGATCGGTGGAGGAATCGCGCGTGAGGAACGTGAACCGGAAGGGGCGGCCTTCTTTTTCCAAGAGACCGGTGCGCGGGTTGGCCTTCCATCCTGCCTCATCCAGGAGCGCGCGCGCCGTCTCCTTGTCGAACGCCACGAGCGGATTCGGGCATGGGTGTTCAGGAGAATATAGGTCCTCATAGTAGGAGCGGTGCAGAAAATACTGGTTGTGCATGAGGACTTCGTTCATGTGCTCCCGGTTCAACAGGTGCGCCAGCGCCTTGCGGACGCGAACGTCGTCGAACGGCGGCTTCCGCATGTTCATCGCGAATCCCTGGAACCCCACGGGGTCGTAGTTGTGGACGCGCTGTTTGACGATCCAGTTGCGATCGAATCGTTCCCCGCTGGTCTGATTCACCCACCGGTGCGCGGTGTACACGGGGAATAGATCGATATTGCCCTTCATAAAAGCGTCGAAGGCATTGTCCCGTTCCTGAAAATACATGAAGCGGATCGATTGAAAGTTGCCCACGTTTTGATTTCGAAGCTGTTCGCGCTGCCACCAGTCCGCGCGCCGCTCGAAGCGCGAGAAAAAGCCTTCGCGCAACTCCGCCAACCGATAAGGTCCGGAGACAACCGGGAACTCGAAATTGATTTTGTTGAAATCCTGCGTCTCCATGATGTGTTTCGGAAGCGGATTAAAGCCTGCAATGCTCATCAGATTCTTCCAATGCGGTTCGCGCGCCGTGAACCGGATCGTGCGTTCGTCCAGCACCTCGGGCGCTTCGTAGCGCTCCAGATCGACTTTGTGCGGGCCGGTGAGATTTTTCGGATCCAACAGAGTATTCCACGTCCACTCAACATCCGCCGCTGTGATCGGCGCGCCGTCGCTCCAGACGGCGCGCGGGTCCAGATGCACGGTGATGACGCGCTTGTCGTCCGAGACGCTCCAACGCTCGGCGAGTCCCGGCTCGTATTCAAGCGTCGCGGGATTCATCGAGAGCAAGCTGTCGTAAAGCAGGCCGAGGATTTCAGCCGAATGTACCGACGTATCGAGAAAATAGTTCAGGCTCCGCGGGTAGGGACCCGCGAAGGTGGAGATCTCGCCGCCGACCTCCGCATGCGGGGACGCGAACGGATGCGGCGACTCGCTCCAGTCGGGCGCCGGATAGTGCGTCTCGGCAAGGACCGGAATCGTCAAAAGCGCGCCGGCGGCGATGCGGATGCAACATGTTCGAATCATGGCGATACTCCCGTATTGGCTACACGCGCTGCCTAACGTAGTTCAAATCGCGCCGGCCGCAAACGCGGAATGTCAGAACGCGGCGCGATTCAGCGACAACATCGGCATCAAGATGGCCAGCGCAATCAGCAGTACAAATCCACCGACGATCACAATCAGCACCGGCTCCGCGAGGCGGACCGATCGCTGTAGAAGCGTTTCCCACTGCATCTGGAAGCGGCGCGCGGCCTGCTCCAGCATGCCGGGCAGATCGCCCGACGCCTCTCCGGCGCGATACCAGGGGGGGATCTGTTCGCCGATGAGCGGACACTCAGCCAGCATGGCGGCGACGGATCGACCTTGGCGCACCTGATCCGCGCCCTTGCGCACCGCATCATCCAGGGCGCTATTTCCGGAGGCGCGGCCTGCGAGCGGCAGGCAGTCCACAAGGGGAACGCCTCCTTTTAAGAGAATCGCCAGTGTGCGGACAAATCGGATTGAGGCGGTCAATCGTATTCCGGTTCCCACCAGCGGCCAACGCAGCAAACGGCGCTCTATCGCGGCGCGCGATGCAGGGCGCGTCCACATGGCCCTGCCCCATCCCATCAGCGCCAGCGGTGCGGCGAGCGCAACGACGGCCAGCAGCCGGCCCTCTTGACCCAGCCAGATCAATGCTCGGGTAATAGCCGGCAATTCCATTCCGGATTCCCTGAACAATCCACCCAACCGCGGGAGCACGGCCAACATCATCACAATGCCGATCACCAGGGCCAAAACAACCACGAGGGCGGGATAGATCAGCGCGGATTGAATGCTGTCGCGGATGCGATGCTCTTCCTCCATGTAGCCGGCCATTTGATCCAGCACATCGCCGAGCCGCCCCGCGCGTTGACCGGTCTGCAAGAGCGCGATCTCGAATTCCGTCACATCCGGGATGGTTTGAGGCACGGCATCCGCCAGCGCGGCGCCCTCCCGAATGCGGTCGCGGATGCCGGCGAGCGCGGGGGCGTGGGGCGCATCGGGCTGTGCATCCAGCAACAAGTCGAGCGCGGCAACCACCGGCACGCCTGCGCGCGCAAGCGCGGCAAGTTCCCGATAAAACGCCGCGCGGCGATTCGCGTCGAATCGCGCGCGCCCGCGGTGCGCGCCGGTTGTTGCGGACTCCACGGATTCGGCCAGAATGCCGCGCGAGGCCAGCTTCTCGCGCGCGTCCTTCGGATCGAGCGCCTCCAGCATGCCGCGCGCGCGCGCGCCGTCGCGCGCGTATCCCCGATAGCTGAACGTCTTCATGCGGACGCGCCGATACGCTGCGCGCCAATCGTGCGCAGCACCTCGTCGATGGAGGTCGCGCCCGAAAGCACCTTATCCACGCCATCATCCAGCAGGGTGGCGCAGCCCGCGCTCTTCGCGCGGCGACGCAACGCTTCCGCATCCGCGCCCGCGCGCAGAACTGATTCCCAGTCAGGTCCGAATGCGATCCACTCATAGAGGCCGATACGATCGCGATAGCCGCCGATACATTCCGGACATCCGACCGGCCTCCAGACGGGACGCCCTCCAAGCCGCAAGGCGGCGGGCCCCATCGCGCGCAACTCATCCGCCGAAGGCAAGCCCTCTTTCTTGCACAACGGACACAGCCGGCGCACAAGACGCTGGGCCATGCAGCCGCGCAACGCATTCGCGAGCAGGTAGGATGGCACGCCCATATCCGTAAGTCGCACCACCGCGGAGAGCGCATCGTTGGTGTGCAAGGTGCTGAAGACCAGATGGCCGGTCAGCGAGGCGCGGATCGCGATTTCAGCGGTCTCGGCATCGCGAATTTCTCCGACCAAGATCACATCGGGATCCTGCCGCAGAATGTGGCGCAGCCCTTGCGCGAACGTAAGCCCGATCTTGGGCTTCACCTGAATTTGCGCCACGTTCGGGATCTGATACTCGATGGGGTCTTCGATCGTCATCACATTGAGGCGCGCGGTGTCGAGCGCCTGCAATGCGGCATAGAGCGTGGTCGTCTTGCCGCTGCCGGTCGGACCGGTCACGAGGATAACGCCGTTGGGCTCGGCAATCGCGCGCCGCACATCCGCTTCGACCGCAGGCGGCATGCCGAGTCCGCTGAGCGGGCGAAGCAGGCTTTCCTGATTCAAAATGCGCAGGACAACACGCTCGCCTTCGGCGACGGGGACGGTGGACACGCGGACGTCAAACTCGCGGTCGCCGATTCGGACCCTTGCCATACCGTCCTGCGGCAGGCGCCGCTCGGCAATGTCCATGCGGGCCATCACTTTCAGACGGGAGACCAATGCCGCTTCGATCGATTTCGGCGGCGGCGGCTGTGCGTGCAGGAACCCGTCGATGCGGAATCGCACCAGCAGATGCGATTCGAACGGTTCGACGTGCAAATCCGAGGCTCTCTTTCGCACGGCATCCAACAGGAGTCCGTTCACGTATTGGGCAACCGGCGCATCATCGGTGTCGCGAAGCAAATCTTCCGCGCGCGCGGCAGACGGGGCTTCCGCGGCGGCGCCGCCGATTTCTTTCCACATGGGCGTCGCACGCTGCGCGTAGCATTGATCGATTGCGCGCCGGAGGACCTCGGGGGTGGTCAGGATGGGAAAAACGTCACGGCCCAGTAAAATAGACAGCTCGTCCATCCGAGCGGCTGCGGAGGGCGAGGCGGCCAGCGCATACAGACGTCCGCTTCGTTCGATGGGGAGCACATGGTGGGCGCGGGCCCAATCGACGGGCAATTTCTCGACCAGCTTCGGTTTCAGCCAGCTGTCTTCCACCTCCGCGACGAATTCCACGGACGCATCATCCGGCGCTTTCCCATGAGCCTGCACGCTACCTCCGGGGCACGGGCGCCTGCAATCGGATCGCTTCGGGCTGAAGCAAGGTTTGCTCCTGCAGGCGTTCCTGGATTTCGCGGGCCTTTCGCATATCCGTCACAATGTGCGGCGTCACGAAAATGAGCAGGTTGGTTCGCTGCATGCGCTCGCTCTTGCTGCGAAAGAAGAACCCGATGAGAGGAATATCGCCGAAAAAGGGAACCTTGTTGACGGCGTTAACACGATCCTCGCGGATCAGGCCGCTGATCACAACCGTCGCGCCGTTCGGCAGCGTGACGGTGGTGGAGACCTCGCGTTTGGCGATCGTCGGCGCGAAAGGCGTATTGGCGGGCCCCTGATCCACAATAGCCTCAATACTGGGATTGAGGCGCAACGTGATGTCGCCGTCCGGATTCACGTGCGGGGTCACCTTGAGTTTGATGCCGACATCGATGCGATCAATATTCTGAATCACATCGCGCGAGGCGCCCGCGCCGCCCTCGATGGTGGAACGCAAGATGGGTATGTTCTCGACCACGCTTACGGCGGCCTCGGTATTGTTCTGCGCCCAAAGAGGCACATTCGAAAGAATCTTCACATCCCGGTTTCGGGCGAGCGCCTCGATCAACAGCGGTACGTTCGGCACAACGGCGCCGGTGATGGGATCGGTGAGCGTGCCTCGGGCAACGCCGATGGCCATCCCCTGCGGGAAGAGTCCGCTCTCGATGAACTGCGCCAGGCTGTCCGTTTCGGCGGGCCGGCTGGTTCCGATCGCCGTAGTCGATCCCGCGCGCGGCGATTCGATAGTGGAAAGGCGCACACCGAGGTCAAGATTGCGTCCAACGGCCACCTCTGCGAGCAGCACCTCGACCAGCACCTGCTGGGGAATCTGGTCAAGCTGGTCCACTAGTTTGCGCACGAACTCGAAATCCTGCGGGGTGGCGTCAACGATCAGCGCATTATTGGCCAGATTGTGCTCGATTGCGATCGGCGCGCGCTGTTCCTTATCGGCCTTTGCCAGCAACGCGTTGAGATTCTTCGCGGCGTCCTCTGCCGAGAGATAGCGGAGAAATATCGCATGGAGCCGCCCATAGCCCGACGGCGCTTGTACGTCGAGGCGGGCAACGATCTCGCGCATCTCGTTCAATTGAACCGGCGTGCCCACGAGCAGAAGACTGTTCGCGCGCGGCGCTGGAACCACGATCACGTCAGCCGGCAGCGCGGCCATCCCCTCGCCCACCTGCTGCAAGTGCCGCGCCACGCGCTCTCCGGCCGTCGCGCCGCCGCGCATGGCGGCGACCAATTGGCGGGCAAGATCTTCGGGCGATGCATGCTTCAATTCGATCACCTCGACCATGCGCGCGGAACCGGGCTTGTCGAGTTCGGCCACGATGCGCTCGATATTGCGCACATTCTCCGCCGTATCCGTCACAATCAGGTGGTTGGTGGGCGGAAACGCCGCAAGCGCGCCGGCCTTGCCGCCCCGCACCAGCGGCTCCAGCAGTCTGCGCAATTCAGCGACGCTGACATGCTGGACGCGGATCAGCCTCGTAATGACGCCCACGGCATCCGACGCACCCTCGCCATCGCCCACGAGGGCGGCCGCCGCCACGCTTCGTTCGGGCAGCGAGACGATCTGGTGAACGCCGCCGCGCTCAACCACTGACAACCCGCGCGATTCGAGTATCGAAACCAGCAGCGGATAGGCGTCGCGAATGGGAATCCGCTGGGGCGTCACGACGGTCACGCGTCCGCTGATCTCATCGCCGACGACAAAACGACGGCCGGTCATTTCGCCGACAAGCTTCACCAAGACGGGAATTTCGACCTGGTCGAAATTGAAATTGACGTAGCTCTCGCCGGGCGGTTGTCCGACCGCCTGCCCAATCATGCCGGCGCAGAGCAACGCCGCCACGATGCGCTTGCGGAAACGGTTCACTTCAAGATGCCGCGCTCGGAGGCGCGGATGAACTGCACGAGATGCAGGATCTCGGGTGTTTGCGGGATCTCGCGCTCGATTCGATCCAGCGCGTCGCGGGTGTTCAGCTCGCTCCGGTACAAGAGACGATGCGCCTGCTTGAGGGCCTGCTGCGAAGTCTCCGACAAGCCGGCGCGCTTGATGCCGAGCGCATTAATACCCGGCACACGCGGCGGGTTGCCGTCTGCCATCATATAGGGCGGCACATCCTGTGTAATTTTCGTGCAGCCGCCGATGATCGCATGGCGCCCCAATCGCACGAACTGGTGAATGCCGCTCAACCCACCCACCAGCACGCGGTCTTCCACGATGACATGGCCCGCCAGCGTGCCCACATTGGCGATAATCACATGGTCGCCCACGACGCAATCGTGCGCGATATGCGCATAGGCCATAATATGGCAGTGCGAGCCGATGCGCGTGAGATCGCCGTCCGCTGTCGCGGCATGAACCGTCACGCACTCGCGCAACGTCGTGTGATCGCCGATCACCGTGCCGGGTTTGCCGCCTTTGAACTTCAAGTCCTGCGTCTGCAGCCCGACGCTGGCAAAGGGAAAGAAGGTGCAGCCCGCCCCGATGCGGGTGAATCCATCCACCACCACATGGGAGATCAAGCGCGTGCCTTCGCCAATCGTCACCTCCGGACCCACGGTGCAAAAGGGTCCGATGGACACCCGGTCCCCCAGTTGAGCCTGAGGCGCGACGATGGCCGTGGGATGGATATCCGCCATGGATCAGGAATCCCCGTAGCCGAACATGATGTCTGCTTCGCTCGCCAGCTCATCGCCCACAAAAATCTTCCCGTGCATGCGCGTCATGCCCATGCGCGCCCGTTCGAAGGCGACCTCGATGCGAAGCTGGTCTCCCGGTCGAACCACGCGCCGGAACCGGGCCTTGTCGATCGCAAGAAAATACGCAATGCGCCCTTCGAAACCCAAGGCTTTGTTCATCAGGATGCCGCCGGTCTGGGCCATCGCTTCGATCTGAAGCACACCGGGAAAGACCGGATCGCCCGGAAAATGTCCCTGGAAGCACGGCTCCGCAACGGTGAGGTTCTTGATCGCCACGATACGCTCCTTGAAATCGCACTCCACGATGCGGTCGATCAACAGCATCGGGTATCGATGCGGCAGGATTTCAAGAATCTCCTTGATCTGGATTTCTGACATCTCGCTAGGCCTCCGGGTAATCGCCGGATAGTCTGAACCAAACGAGGGTGCGCTGTCAGCGCAAAAAGTCAGCTTCCCGTGATCAAGACGCCCTGCTGGGTGAAGCGAAGCAGCTCGCGCACGTCATAGATTTCGACGCCCAACTCCGCCTGCGCAAGAAAGGCCAGCCGCTGGGCGACCTTGAATACGTTGAAGCTGTCATCGCGCACAACGAGCACGATACGATGGGTGTCTTTATTGAAGTTTTTCAGCAGGTCCACCATAAAATTTTTGGTGGAAAACGTGGAGCGTTCTTCCAATTCATAGCCATTGCGGACCGGGTCATGACGGGGCTTGATCACCAGCTGACCGAGCAGGTAGTACGTCAAATCCACCTCGTAAAAATCGTCCACCACCCGGATGCCGGAAAGGGCCTGCATCAGCTTGTTCTGATCTCCTCCCGCCTCCTGACTGACGCGCATCATCTGCATGCGGGCCTGACGTGCGAGTTCCGCCACATCCATCGGATGGATCAGGTTGCCGCGACACTCGAGGTAGACCGGGATGCGCGTGCTGGTCCGCTCGATCGGTGTCGGGATGAGCACCTTGGTTTGGGCGGCATCGATGCCCGTGGCGATGATGACGAGCATCAAGATACCTTGAAGGCAGGTCAACACATCGAGGAAGGAGTCAAGATTGACTGCCGAGCTGGAATCCTTCTTGGCCATGGCGTTTCGTCAGCCGGGTTATTGCGTGACCGCAGCATCCGCTTGATCGGTGTTCACGTTGCGCAAGACGATAGGCTCATCCTTATACAGCAGGTCCATGCCGATATCGATTTGCCGATCGCGAATCGCTTTTTTGAGTTTTCGCGCTATGGTTGCCCCGTGCTCACGCACCAGGAGAACCACGTACTGGCTTTCCTTGCGCGCCTCGACCTGTCGAAGGAACTGCTCGAAATTATTGTCGCGCCGCTCAAGCTCGCGAACAGGAATCTCCTCGCCGCCGGGATGCACGATCATGCGATCGCGCCAGACCTCGAGATACCATGGGCTTTTGATGACATTGCCTCGGCTATCATAAATCTCCTTATCTTGGGCGGGGTCCATACCATGCGGGATAATGGAGGTGATCTGAACATTTTCAGGATTGGCGGAAATGACGACTATGTTGCTGATCATGATCGTCACCAGGCATCCGGTGAGCATCAAAATGACGCACATGAAGGAAGAGAAATCGGTCTTCGTTTCCTTCTTCTCAGCCATCTGAAATTCCTCCCGCCAGAGGGCGCTATTCTTCGCGCAGCGTGATCACGCGCGGCTTGCTCAACCGCGTGCAGAATTCCGTCGTCGTATTGAGGTGCTTGCGTAAATCCTCCAGCGTAGCCTTGAACTGCTCCGATGATGCAACAGTCGTCAAACTCTGGTCGATCGACTGGCTCACCTTGAGCAGGCTCTCGATGCCTGACGCCAATCGCGAAACCTCCTGCATCCTCGCCGCAAGGTCGCGCGCCGCGGACAGTGTTTGCTCCGTAACCTCGCGCGTGTTGGCCTGAATCGCTTCGGCCCCTTGCCGGTAGGACTGAGCAACGCGATCTGCGGTGGTGTTGATTTCCGTGACCACTTCTTTGAATCGGGCCGCCTCTTCCTCGCCTACGCGGCGTCGCGCCTCGATCGTGCGGTCGTCCTGCTTGCGCAATTCATCGGCTAGGCCGCGCAGACTCTGCTCCACCGAGGAGCCCGCGCCCTGCAGGTTCTCGGCAAGGCGCTGGCTCAAATCGCGGAGCGTCGTTTCATATTTGACGGTCATGCCGCTGAAACGCTCTTCCACCGTGGCGGCCGCCTTTTCGATCGATCGTGTGAACACCTCATCATACCGGTCGGGATCCGGAATGTAGCGGCGGAAGGCCGCCTCGATGGAGTCCTCGAGATTTTCAATGACGATCGGCTTTTGTTCCGGCGACGGCAGCCGAGCGAGCAAGACATCATCCAGATAATTGTCTAATTCGCCGAAGAGATTCTCCTCGCGCCGCTGAAACGCGGTGAGCGGGAACATCAGCAGCGTGGTCAAGATGAGGGCCAGTAGCGTGGTATCGAAGGCGACGCCGAGGCCGACGGTCACCTGGCCAATCGCCTCTTTAATCGCTCCCACGTCAGCAGAACCACCCAGCACGCCGAACCCTGCGACGGCCTGACCGAGACCGTTGACCGTTCCGATAAACCCCAGGATCGGTATAGCCCACATCAGCACGCGCGAGAGCGCGTATGAGGAATCAGAGGCGCTCTGATCACGGGCCGATTCTGTCTGCAGATACGTTGCCACGCGAGAAACATCCTTGGTGCCCAGCCAAAGCGCCAGCGCGCGGTCTAGTCGATTGAGGAGAATGCTCCATTCGAATTCGGGCCGCTGTGGGAGGGAATCACGGAACGACTGCAGGGCCGCATCGTCATTCAGGTCGAGTTCGGGCGGCAACGGGTTTGATGCGACGACGCGCAAATTCCTGCTCACGATCTTGCTTTTCAAGATAATCATGGCGCCGACCATGAAGGACATCAGCAGTTCGAGATACTGCACCGGTCCGCGCCCGTTGATGATGCCGTAGAGATAGTCGGCTTTAGTGCCCTTGAGCGGGACCACCGCAAAGGCGACCAGCAGAGTTCCGAGAATACCTACGGCAATTTGAATAAAAACATTGGCGTCCGTACCCGGTCGCGCTCCGCGCAGCGATTGAAGGTCTTCGGGACTGGCATCGACGATCATTTCGGCATGTTCGTGTTCCTGCTCCATGATACCCCCACTGGAATAAGGCTTGTTGGACCGGCACCTGCGAATACGCGATTATCCGACAGTGCACCCTCAAAACGATACTGCGGACATAATCCAGATGTGGGAGCCGGAAGTCAATATCTGTCCTGGCGGCAAATGGATTTTTTGCGATGCGGAAGCAATCGCCTTGCAAAGACCCGGATTGCTCGCATAGTCTCTACGCCATTGCGAATCACACTGCCCCGCGTTCGCACGAGGAGAGGTGGCTGAGTGGTCGATAGCGGCGGCTTGCTAAGCCGTTGTACGGGTAACACCGTACCGTGGGTTCGAATCCCACCCTCTCCGCCATCCCGACCGCAAAGCGCGTCGGGTAGGTACTGGCTGGCCCGGTCGCCGCCCATGTGACGACGGCGCCCCCGCCGACCAGTTCGTTCCGCCCGTCTTTCTCGTGCGCCGAAGTCCCGCCTCGGCGGGACGAAGGAGGATCGTCTTCGTCTTCGGGGGCGCGCGCGCAATCAGATCCAGCAATCGGCGTAGCCGCCCTGTCCGCATAATTCCTAGCCAAGAACGAACCTGGCCCGCTCGCGACGCAACATCTCGAACGGCGTCATAACCTTCACGCCCAGCGCAATACAGGGATTGGGAATCTTGATGATCTTGGTGGAAGGCGCAGCCTTCTCGTGGGTCACGACGGTGTATCCGTGAGCCAGGGCATGGGCGACAAGGTAGTAGTCTGCCACCTGCAGGAATGTGTTTACAGCAGCGGGGTCGTACCTCTGTCCCATGGCCCAAGCGCTTACCGTTCCGAGCGCAGGAAGAAGTGCGGCGTCCGGTTTAAGGAAGAAGCCTGGCCCGCGCTGTTCGGCCCAATCGGAAAGCTCGTCGCCGCCGGCGGCGAGTTCATCGCCGACCTTCTCGATGCTGAACACTTCGCCGGCTGCATTCCTTTGGATCAGCCAATCCCAGAAGCCCGGGCAGAAGTCTAAGCCATAATGCAAGTTCTTCGCCTGAATGAAGACATTCGAATCGAGGAGATACGGCATCAGGCGATCCCCAGACTGTGACCGAGTTCCCGGAAGGTCGCGAGCTTCGAAAAGCCCAGTAGACGGAAAGCATCGCGGTGCAGCGTCTGACCCTCCAGCGTGCTGGTAATCAAGGCGCTCGCGAAGCGTTTGCTGACTCTCGCCGCCTGTGTCAGATAGAAGTTCCCGCCGGCGCCTCTTGGGATCGCGAACAATCTCTCTAATTCCGCGTGATACGCCGTCCAGAGTTCGTCTTGCGTCAAATGGCCTGCGTCGTAAATCCGGCGCAGAACGACCAGTGTGCTGACCTTGAACCATCGCGCCAGCCGCG
>CALGMT010000005.1 GCA_937958885.1 uncultured bacterium
GACGACCTTCGCCCGGCGCTTGCGGAGATGCGCGACCGGCTGGTGATGACGGAATACGGAAGACGGAAAATGGAACAGGAGTGAGCCGCGCGCGAAAAGGTTCCCTCGCCCCAACGCTCGCCCAATCGTAGGAAGGGTAGGGCGGGGCCTTCGGACCCGCCGGGTGCAGACCAAAATCTTCACCCCAGCCCGCCGCATTACCGACTCGGGGTAGGCTGGAGATGTGGACGGAGGCGGGCGGGGCGAACACTTCCATGCTCTGTAAAAACTTTTTTCAGAAGTTCCATGCTATGTAAAAACTGTTTTCGCAGTTTCCATGCTCTGTAAATTCCGTACTCTGTAAAAAAAACGACCTCGCACCCCGCATGTCCGACTCCACCCCGATGATGAATCAGTACCGGCGCATTCGCGCCGAGCTGCCGCCCGACACGATCCTGTTTTTTCGGCTCGGGGATTTCTATGAAATGTTTTTCGACGACGCGAAAACCGCGTCCGCCATTCTCGATATCGCGCTGACGAAGCGGCAGAACACGCCCATGTGCGGCGTGCCGTACCACAGCGCGGAGCTCTACATTGCGAAGCTGATCCGCGCGGGCCTCAAGATCGCAATCTGCGACCAGATGGAGGACCCCTCCGCCGCGAAGGGGATCGTCCGCCGCGAGGTGACGCGTGTGATCACGCCGGGCACCGTGCTGGAAGACCACGTGCTCGAATCGCGCCGCAACAATTATCTGGCGGGACTATGTCCAGACGGCGCGCGGTTTGGGCTCGCGTTTCTCGACTTGTCCACCGGCGCGTTCTGGATCGAGGAGGTCGCCGATCTCGCGTCCGTCCGCCGGCTGCTCGCGCACAGCGCGCCGGCGGAGTGCATCGTGCCCGAACCGGCGCGCGACGATGCGGCGGTGCGCGCGCTGTTTCCTGAAGGCGGGCCGGTGCTGACCGCGCACGACGAGTGGACGTTCGACGCGGAGTCGGCGACGGATTTGCTGACGCGCCATTTCAAGGTGCACTCGCTCGACGGGTTCGGCGTGCGCGAGTGTCCGCTGGGCCTGCGCGCCGCCGGCGCGATCTTGCACTACGTCCAACACGCGCTGCGCCGCCCGGTGGAGCACGTCCGCGCGCTCCGCGTTCGGCACGAGCGCGACTTCATGCTGCTCGACGAGATCACGCTGCGGAATCTCGATTTGGTGGATGCGCCGGGCGTTCCGCGCCACGCGACGCTGATCGGCGTGCTCGATGTGACGCGCACGCCGATGGGCGCGCGCATGCTGCGGGACTGGCTGACGCGTCCGCTGCTGAATCTTGCGGCGATTCGCGCGCGGCACGACGCGGTCGAGCGGCTGACGCGCGAGCGACGCGCGCTCGCGGACCTGCGCGAGGCGCTGGGCGAGATCCGCGACCTCGAACGCCTGATCGCGCGGTTGAACGCGGGGACCGGCAACGCGCGCGACGCGCGAGCGCTGGGCCGCTCGCTGGCGGCGATTCCGCGCGTGAAAGAAATCCTCGCGCCGCTCGATCCACCGCTGCTCGCCGCGCTGGAGGCGTCGCTTCACCCGCTGCCGGAGCTGGCGGCGCTGATCGACCGCGCGTTGGTGGACGAGCCGCCCGCGCCGCTGAAGGAGGGCGGGCTCTTCAAGCCCGGGTATCACGCGGACCTGGATGCGCTGCGCGATGCGGCGAGCAAGGGGCGCCAGTGGCTGGTCGAGTATCAGCAGCGCGAGCAGGAGCGCACGGGGATCGCGTCGCTGAAGGTTCGGCACAACAATGTGTTCGGCTATTACATCGAGGTCACGAGGGCGAACCTGTCGCGCGTCCCGCCGGACTACATTCGCAAGCAGACCATTGTCAATGGGGAGCGGTTCATCACGCCCGAGTTGAAGGAATACGAGACGAAGATCGTCGGCGCGCAGGAAAAATCTGTCGCGCTTGAATACGAGCTGTTTCTCGAGCTGCGCGCGCGCATCGTCGCCGAGACGGAGCCGATTCAGCAGACCGCCGGCGCGCTCGCGCAGCTCGACGCGCTTGCGGCGTTCGCCGACCGTGCGCTCGCGCTGCGCTACGTGCGGCCGACGGTGACGGACGGCGACAGGCTGCGCCTCGTGGAGAGCCGGCATCCGGTGATCGAGGCGCTGCCCGGCGCGGAGCGGTTCGTGCCGAACAACGCGCTGCTCGATGGTTCGCGCAACCAGCTGATCCTGATCACCGGACCGAACATGGCCGGCAAATCGACGTATATCCGGCAAGTCGCGCTGCTGGTCGTGATGGCGCAGGCGGGCTCGTTCGTGCCGGCGGACGAGGCGGAGATCGGGTTGGCGGACCGCGTGTTCACGCGCGTCGGCGCGAGCGACGACCTCGCGCGCGGGCGCAGCACGTTCATGGTCGAGATGCAGGAGACGGCGAATATTTTGAACAATGCGACCGCGCGCAGCTTGATCGTGCTGGACGAGATCGGGCGCGGCACGAGCACGTTCGACGGCATCAGCATCGCGTGGGCTGTGGCCGAATATCTGCACAACGATCCGCGCGTGAAGGCGCGCACGCTGTTCGCGACGCACTACCACGAGTTGACCGATCTGGCGCTGACGCTGCCGGGCGTGAAGAACTACAACGTGCTCGTGCGCGAGAGCGGAGACCGCATCGCGTTTCTGCGCCGCATCGCGCCCGGCGCGGCGGACAAGAGCTACGGCATTCAGGTCGCGCGCCTCGCGGGGTTGCCGCCGGATGTGATTGCGCGCGCGCGCGAAATTCTGCGTAACTTGGAGGAGGGCGAGTTCGAGGAGTCCGGTCAGCCGAAGCTCGCCAAGCGATACGGCCGGAAAACCGCCGCGCACCCGGATCAACTCACGCTGTTTGGCGACTGATCCGGCGCGGCACGGGGAGGAGCTCGCATGCGATCGAAAGAAAACATCGTCATCTATTGCATACTCGTGCTGTCCACCGCGGCGCTGTTGTATTTGCACCATGTCACGAAGTTCGATTATCTGCTGGAGCTGTCGGGCGCGCCGTTCGAGATTCTCGTGACGGTGTTCATTCTCGACCGCTTTCTGCGCGGGCGCGAGGCGCGCGAGAAGCGGCGGCGGCTGTTCTACATCAAGAGCCTGATGTTCCGCTCCGACATGCGCGACATGTTTGCCAAAAACGTCGACGCGGTGAAGTATCCGGATGTCTCGATGCGTTTCATCCGCAATGCGACGCTGGCGGAGCTGAAGGCGCACCGCGCGCTCGCGACGCGGACGGAGTATCCGACGCCGGAGTCGATGGAGCCGATCATCATGGAATACGTCCGCGCGGAGCACGTCTGGAAAAATTTCATGGACCTCGCGATCGCGAACGATTTCGATGACGTGTTTCAGGGGATGGTGTACATCCTGAATTTTGTCGAGGATGTGAAGCTCTTCAAAAAGAAGAACCCCGACCAGCTCTTCATTCACCACGCGATGAAGCACCCGCACTTGATGAGGAAGGTCGAAAAAGTGCTCGGCGACGGCATCCGCGCGTTCCTCGACTACGCGATTCAGTTGAAGGAGCAGCAGCCGGAGATGTTCGACGAGGTCTTCCTTTCCTACGACGAAGAGCCGGCCGCGGCGTAGCCGGCGGCGATGTGAAGGATATGAACGGAGAACCCCAGTCGCCGCCCGCACCGCGCGCCGCGCATCCGGAGCGCCCGCCCGAGTTGTGGGTGCTGCGTCTCTCGCTCGGCGTCGGGATCGGGATGCTGGCGCTCAAGGTGATTGCGTATTGGATCACCGGATCGGCGGCGATTTTTTCCGATGCGGCGGAGTCGGTGGTGCACAATGTCGCGGTGGCGTTCGCGCTGTTCAGCCTGTGGTATTCGGCGCGGCCGGCGGATCGCGAGCATCCGTACGGACACGACAAGATCGATTTCTTTTCCGCCGGCTTCGAAGGCGCGCTGATTGTCCTGGCGGCGATTTACATCATCTACGAAGCCGTTCAAAAGTGGGTTCGCGGACTGGTGCTCGAAAATGTGTCGGCGGGGCTCTGGCTGACCGTCGCGGCATTCGTCATCAACGGCGCGCTCGGCTTGTTTCTCGTCTGGCGCGGAAAGAAGACGAAGTCGTTGATCGTCGAGGCGAACGGGCATCATGTGCTGACGGACAGTTGGACGAGTCTGGGCGTCGTGGTCGGACTGTTGCTGGCGTGGATCACCGGATGGAAGCCGATCGATCCGATCTGCGCGATTCTCGTGGCCTTGAACATTCTGTGGGCCGGTTTCGGGCTGATGCGCCGGTCGTTTCACGGCCTGATGGACGTCGCCGATCCGGAGGTTGATCGGGCCGTGCGGGAGGTGCTCGACGCGGAGATCGGGAAGCACGGTGTTTTGTTTCACGGGTTGAAGCATCGCCGCGCGGGGCGGGCGATCTGGATCGATCTGCACCTGCTGTTTCCGGATGAAACCCCGCTCTGGCTCGCGCACGCGCAAGCGACAGAAATTGAGGACGCGATCGAGGCCCGGCTGGGGCCCGAGGCGCGGGTCAGCACGCACCTCGAACCGGCGCGCGATCACGGGCGGGTGCACGGGGACACGCACGGCGCGACCACCGGGCCGCGCTGAACGGCGCGGGATGCAGGGCGATTATTTTCGGGTTTTACGCGATTTCACCCAGGTCTGCATCTCCTCGACGGTGCGTTTCCAATCCGAAGATTCGCGTTCGTTCGCGAAGCGATCGAACAGCGAGAGCAGCGCTTCTTTGAAGAGATCGAGCAGGTGCATGCGTTCCTGGAACTTGCTCACCGCGTCCAGTTTTTCGCCGTCGGGCATTTTCAGGCCGCGGATGACGAACGAGGGGCCATCGATGGCGCCGCTCCACGCCTGCTCGCCGCGCGCGAGGGTGAGTTTTGCGCGGCGCAGTTTTTTGCCGGAGAGCAGCGAGGCTTTCGCCTCGGCGCTCAACCTCGGCTCGCCGCGGCGTACGACCGCTTCGTGCGCGCCCGCGCCTTCCATTACGAAGGTGAGGGGGCCGTCGATCATCACCGCCCAGTCGCCGAGGTCTTTTAATTTCAACATGCCGCCCCTCGCTTCGGAGACGAACCAAAGCCAGGTGAGGAAGTCGAGGCCGGGATCGTTTGAGACGTCCTCCGGCTCCACGTCGGCGGAAAAACTGACCGGCTCCCAATCGCGGATGCTTCGGTTGCGGCGCTGGAGCGAAGCGGTTTCGGGCAGCACGGGCACACCGCCGAATCCGATGGCTTGCGAGAAGCCGATTTGGAACGCATCGAGTTGCTTGTCGGAGAGGGCGGTGGTGTAGAGGAGGTTGGCGGTCGAGTCGTGAAGCATGTGGATGCCGCGCAGGGTAGGGGGCATTTGCGGGAGGAGCCGTTCGGTGACCTGTTGGCGGATTTCGCGGCGCAGGGTCTGGCTGATTTTGTCCGTGCCTTCCGCCTGCATGTGCGCGATTTCCATCATGCGGCATTCCGCGCGCAAAAGCGGTTCGGGAATTTTGCGTTCGGCCTGCATCAGCGAGAGGCGGAGGTAGCCCGCGTGGTACGCGGTATCGCGCGTGATGTGTCGATCGAGCAGGTGCCGGCCGGTCACCCAGCCATTGATCTCGCCCGCGCCGAGCGTATCGATAGGGGGCGCCGCGTGGCGGGCAAACCGCTCGACGGCGTCTGCCGGCAGCTCGCGCGGGAGATACAACATTCGAAAACTAGCCGAACCGCTTTCCAGTGACACAACGCGCCTCCTTCGTGAGAACGTTTGTGCATAGCCGGGATTCGGAAAAAACGAAAGGCGTAAAACATCGAATCTGGCGGGGCGCGGCGTCTCGACGCGCCGCATCTATCGGCATTGGCTTCCGCGCTGTCGCTTCCGCGCTCAGTCGCCGGAGGGCCGGAGACGTTGATTTCCGCCGGCGGAGCGGCGGAACCACAGCGTTGCTATGGCGCGCCGGTTTTTTTGAGGGCTGTGCTCGCGGCCGCGAGGATCGGTTTATTGCTTGTCTTGAAGCGGAATGGTGAAGGCGCTTTCCGCTTTCGCCACGCCGAAAATGGGGCCGAGATCCAGCTCGCCGGCCACGGTGTAGCTGGCGCCGCGCCGGAGCCGTGCGTCAAGATGGACAAGCGTTTCAAACGGGCGGATTCCAAGATAGGGGCGGTCCTCCCATCGCGCGCGAAGCTGTTGTGTGCGGCCGCCGTCGGTCTCGGTCAGCACGGCGCGCACATCGCGGCCCATGCCGGCGCCGGGCATCATGGGCAAGTCGCCGACGTTGAGCGAGGCATACAGTTTGGACGATTCGAATTTGCCCGTTCCAATGCGAAAGCGGGGCGTGCCGATGACGGCGAACGGTTTGATTTCGTGCGGGGTTATCGCTACGAAGGGATGCAACAGGCCGCCGACGCGGTGGCTTGATCGACCGGCGGGCGACTCCATGGTGACGGCGGCGTCGAGATGAAGGATGTCCCACTGGCGATAGCCGCTGACGATGGTCAGATCGGTGCGAATGCGGATATCGTCCAGTTGAGATTCCAGCCCGCGGATGCGGAATTCCCGTCCGCGCACTGTGCCGCCGCCGCCGCGCAGGGGCGTGGTGATCGGCGAGCCGCGCGTCGTTTCCTTGAGCGCGAATTCACCGCTGTCATTCCTCGCGAAGATGTACAGCAGATCGCGCGCAACGCCGGTTCGTGGTGAATTGAGGTAGAGGTATAAAACATCGGCGGCGCGGGCGCCGTATTGGATGGCGAGATAGACGTCCGTCTCCGGACTGCGCTGTTCGATGCCGACAAATGCGCCCGCGGGTAGCGGTGGAGGGGGCGGCGGATCGAACCGCCCGCGTTCGCGCGGTTCGGAACGGCGCTGCGCGAAAGCGCCGCCGACGAGAACGAGCGATAGGGCGAGGGCGACGCCGAGCGTGCGGTTCATAGCGTGGTCTCCTTCCAGACGAGGCGACCGGCCAGCCAGGTGGCAACGGCGCGGCCATATAACGTCCAGTTCGCGAATGGCGTGTTGTGGGATTTGGTCTCAAATTCGTTCGGGTGCACGATCCACGGCGATTCCACGTCGAGGAGCGCAACATCCGCCGGCGCGCCGGGCGCGAGCGTTGGCGAGTTCAGGCCGATCACGCGCGCGGGTTCGACGGTCCAGCGGCGCAGCCAGTCGAGCGGTGTCATCCATTCGCCGCGCACGAGCAGGGTCCAGGTGACGCCGATAGCGGTCTCGAGCCCGACGATGCCGAACGGCGCCTTGAGGAAGCCGCGCGCTTTTTTGTCTGCGCTGTGCGGGGCGTGGTCCGTGGCGAAGCAGGAGAGCGCGCCGTCGAGCAGGGCCGCGCGAAGCGCGTCGCGATCGGCGCGGGTGCGAAGCGGCGGGTTCATTTTGAAGTTCGTGTTGCCGGGGTCGATATCCTCATCGCACAGCGCGAGGTGGTGCGGGGTCAACTCGCCGGTGACGCGAAGGCCGCGTGCGCGCGCCGCGCGGATCAGGTTGGCGCCGGCAGCGGAGGTGACATGCTGGATATGGACCGCGCAGCCGGTCGCCTCGGCGAGTTCGATGTCGCGCCGGACGATGCGCGCTTCCGCCTCGGTTGGGATGCCGGGCAGGCCAAGGCGGCGGGAGGCGTCGCCTTCGTGCATCACGCCGCCTTGTCGTTCGATGGTGTTATCCTGGGCATGATCCATGATCGGGCGGTCGAGGTCGCGCGCGATATCCATCGCGCGGCGCATAAGCGCGTCATCCTGCACGGTCGAGCCGTCGTCGGTGAAGGCGACCGCGCCGGCGCCGGCGAGCGCGGCGAGGTTGGTCAGTTCGCGGCCTTTGCGTCCGACGGTGATGGCGCCGCTGGGCAGGATGCGGGTACGTCCGATTTCGGCGCCGCGCCGCGCGACGAAGGCGACGGTTTCCGCGGTGTCGTGGGGCGGGCGCGTATTCGGCATGGCGACGATGGTGGTGAACCCGCCGCGCGCGGCGGCGCGGGAGCCGGTTTCGAGCGTCTCGTTTTCTTCGCCGCCCGGTTCGCGCAGGTGCACGTGCAGATCGATGAGCCCCGGCGTCACGAGGCGGCCTCTCGCGTCGATAATTTCCGCGCCCGCGGGCGGGTGTTCCGCGATGCGACCGTTGGCGATGAAAAGATCGCGCACGTTGTCTTCGCCGGTCGCGGGATCGAGTATGCGGCCTCCTGAAAGGATGAAGGATGCGGTCATGCCGCCAGCATTTCCAACGATGGGCAAAACGCGAGCAAAAAAGCCGCGAAGGATGACAAAACGCCGCGCACACGGCCGCCCTGACGCACTCGCCGCTCGCGTTTAGAACGACTCCCTCTCCCGACCGCGCGAAGCGGTCCGGAGAGGGCCGCGGCGAGGGTTTGACGAACTAACATTCTCAACAAATGTGGCTTCGATGCCGTATCCACGCTGTACATGATTGCGCCAGAATGGCACTATCGCGACGCGATGAAAACGGGGTTTCTGGACAAATTGGTCGAGCGGCTGGACCGGCTGGATGCGGGCAGCTTGCAGACGCAATTCCTTCGGCTGGCGCAGGAAAAGGGGCTGCTGGAGACGATTTTTCACGCGATCCAGGAGGGCGTGATTGTGCTCGAAGGCGAGGGTCGCATTTCGTATGCGAACCGCGCGGCGGAAAAGCTGCTGGGCTTCTCCATGGAGCAGGCGGAAGGACAGCCGATCAAGCGATACCTGCGCGAGGTGGAGTGGGACCGGGTGCTGGACCTCGACGCGGAAGAATGGTCGCGCGTGGTGAGTCGCGAAATCGAAATCTCCTATCCGGAGCGGCGCTTCCTCGATTTTTATATCGTCCCGTTGCGCGCGGTGAGCGAGCGCGAGAAGGGCGCGGTGATGATCTTGCGCGACGTGACGCGCGACCGGGAGAGCGAGTCGCGCACCATCGAATCCGAGCGGTTGCAGGCGATCACGCTGCTGGCGGCGGGCGTGGCCCACGAGATCGGCAATCCGCTCAATTCGCTGACGATCCACCTGCAGTTGTTGGAACGCGAGTTGGCGCACCTGCCGGAGGAGACGCGGACCTCGCTGGCGGAGTTGGTGTCGGTCTCGCGCCGCGAGGTGGAGCGGCTCGATCAGATCATCACGCAGTTCCTGCGCGCGCTGCGGCCGAGCCGGCCCGCGTTCGAGCGCGCGCCGCTGCGGGCGATCCTCGACGAGACGCTCGAATTCCTGCGCCACGAAATTGCAGATCGCGATGTGATCGTTGAAGTCGATGAAATCGGCGAAATCCCCAACGCGCTGGTGGACCGGGGGCAAATCAAGCAGGTCTTTTTCAACATTATTCGCAACGCGATTCAGGCGATGCAGCACGGCGGCGTGCTTCGCATCACGTTGTCGAGCGACGACCGGTTCGTGGCCGTCGCGTTCAAGGACACCGGGCCCGGGATTCCCGCCGACGAGCTCGGCGCAATTTTCGAGCCGTATTTTACGACGAAAAACGAGGGCACCGGGCTTGGCCTGATGATCGTGCAGCGGATCGTGCGCGACCACGGCGGGGAGATCGAGGTGCACAGCGAGCCGAATGCCGGCACGACCTTCACCGTATTCCTGCCGCGCGACGAGCGCCGCATTCGCCTGCTGCGCGCGCGGGCCGGCGATGCTCCGGCGGCGGAGGCGGAGGGAGGCGCGCCGTGAAGAAACCGTTGATTTTGATCGTGGACGACGAGAAGAACTCGCGCGAGGGCCTCGCGCGCGCGCTGCAGCGCGCGTATGACGTCGCCCTCGCCGAGGACGGGCGCAAGGCGCTCGCGATTCTCGCCGAGCAGCCGGTCGACGTGATGATCAGCGACGTCCGCATGCCCGGCATCGACGGCCTCACGCTCCTCCAGCGCGCGATGGCGCGCACGCCACAACCGGTGTGCATCATGCTGACCGCCTACGGCAGCATCGAGCTGGCCGTGGAGGCGATGCGACGCGGCGCATACGACTTCATGACGAAGCCGATCAACCTCGATCGACTCGAAATCGTGTTGAAGCGCGCGCTGGAAACGCGCGCGCTCGAGACGGAGAACCGCGCACTGCGGGAGCAGCTCGACGCGCGCTATGGATTGGAACAGATCATCGGCCAGTCGCCCGCTATGCAGGAGGTGTTCGACACTGTGCGCCAGGTCGCACCGTCGCGCGCGACGGTGCTCGTGCTGGGCGAAAGCGGCACGGGCAAGGAGCTTGTCGCGCACGCGCTGCACCGGTTGAGTCCGCGCCACAAGGGGCCGTTCGTCGCGGTGCATTGCGCGGCGCTATCCGCGACCCTGCTCGAAAGCGAACTGTTCGGACACGAAAAGGGCGCGTTCACCGGCGCTGCGGAGCGGCGGCGCGGGCGCTTCGAGCTGGCCGACGGCGGCACACTGTTTCTCGACGAGATCGGCGAAATCGATGCCGCGTTGCAGGTGAAGATTCTCCGCGTGCTGGAGGAGCGCCGATTCGAGCGCGTCGGCGGCACGGAGACGATCGACGTGGATGTGCGCCTGATCGCCGCGACGAATCGCGACCTCAAGAAGATGGTGGCCGAGGGCGCGTTCCGCGAGGATCTTTTCTTCCGGCTCGATGTCGTGTCGATCCGGCTGCCGCCGCTGCGCGAGCGGGCGGGGGATTTGCCGCTGCTGGCGCACCATTTTGTGTCGACGCTTGCGCGCGAGAACGGGAAGTCGCTCGACGGGATCACACCGGACGCGCTCGCCGCGCTGTCCGCCTATGAGTGGCCCGGCAACGTTCGCGAATTACGGAATGTGATTGAGCGCATGGTTGTGCTCGCGCGCGGGGATCGCCTGACGCTGCGCGATGTCCCGCCGCACATCCGAGGGCCCGGCGAGGGGACCCCGGTCCGCGGCGGCGCCTTGTCGCTCGCGGCGAACGAAAAGCAGATGATCGTGCGCGCGCTGAAGCTTAACGAGGGAAATGTGACCAAAGCCGCCCGGGACCTTGGGATCAGCCGCCGCACCTTGCATCGCAAGTTGAACGAATACGGCCTGCGCGATCCTGCCGCGCAGAAAGCCTGATCAATCCTGCACGCCAACGGAGATCCGCGGCCGCCCGCGTTGAGGGTGCGAGTCCATGGCGGACGCGGATGTCGCCCGCGTCAACGGCCTTTCTCGACCGGCGCGGGGGAAAGGAATGACGTATCGCACCCTATATCCGGCATTGCAGCGCGCCATGCGCACGCTTAAGATGCCGGCTTTATGGCGCGTCCGTTTGAATCCAAAATCCAGGACATCGTCTATAACGTCGATGTCGGCATCGGCCTCCGGCTAATCAAGCTCGGCCTCTATTTGTTGATGCTGTTGTCCATCATGGTGCTCTACACCGCGACGCAGTTCCGCGGGTTGAAGGACGCCGAGGCGATGGACCTCGCGCAGCTCGGGCGAAACCTGATGATGAAGGGGCGGCTCGTCACGCAGCATATCCGCCCGGCGAGCATGTGGTATCTGGTGGAGCATTCGAAGGCGGCCGACCCGCAATTGCGCGAGCATCCGGACATCGTGCATCCGCCGCTCTATCCGATGCTGCTCGCCGCGGGGTTCAAGGTGTTCGAGGGCGCGTTCACGCCGGAGCGGCCCGCGCGCACGTTTCCGCCGGAGCAGTGGGTGATCGTGCCGATCGGCCACCTGTTCAGCATTTTGACCGGCATCCTCATTTTTCTGATGGCGCGGCACCTGTTCGATCACCGCGTGGCCGTTCTCGGCATCACCTTGTATTTTCTAAGCGATGCGGTGTGGGCGTTGAGCATCACTGGCGCCGCCGTGCCGGTCGCGACGTTTTTTGTCTCCGCTGCGTGGTATGCGGCGCTGTTGACCGGCGCGCGATATCAGGCCGGCGGCCGCGCGTGGGTCTGGGCGCTCGGCGCGGCGCTGGCGGGCGCGCTGTGCGGGCTGGCGTTTTTGACCCGCTACGGCACGGCGGCGGTCGTCCCGGCCATTGCGCTGCTGCTCGGCTGGAGCCTGCGTCCGGTGGCGGGCCGCGCGCTGCTCCTGTTCTTTGGTCTATTCGCGCTGACCATCGCGCCGTGGTTGGCGCGCAATGTGATGGTCAGCGGCGGCCTGCTCGGGCTGGCGCCGTGGATGGCGCTCAACGGCGTGGACCCCGTGCTCGACAACCTGTTCGAACGGACGCTCGCGCAGGATATCAAGCTCGGCACGGTCCTCGCGATCCTGCGGCCGAAGTTGATGCTCGGCCTGGCCGATCTCTACAACCACCACCTGCGCCTGCTCGGCGACGGCATTCTGGTCGGCATGTTTTTTACAACGTTCTTCTATTCCTTCGCGCGCGAGAATGTGCGGCGGCTGCGCTGGTGTCTGGCGGTCGGGATTCTGTTTCTCCTCCCGGTCGCCGCGCTGTACGGGCAACCCGCCTATCGTCTGCTGCACCTGTTCCTGCCGTTTGTGATCCTCTACGGCGTCGCGTTCTTCTACATCCTGCTGGACCGAATGCAACTGCGCATCCCGCTGCTGCGCATGAGCGTGACCGGCGCACTGATCGCGCTCACGGCGCTGCCGCTGGCGTTCACCATGCTGCCGCCGCGCACCGGCGTGCCCTATCCGCCATATCACCCGCCGTACATCGTGCATGTGAGCCGGATGCTCAACCCCGAGGAACTGATGTGCACCGACATGCCCTGGGCGACGGCGTGGTACGGCAGCCGCACCTCGTTGCTGCTGCCATCGACGCTCGACGAGTTCTACGAGATTAACGACTACATGCGCCGCGTCAGCGGTCTCTACTTCACCACCATCACGCGCGACCGCGAATATGTGCGCACCTTGCTGACCGGACCGTATCGCACCTGGTATCCGTTGCTCGAGGGCCGCATCCCATCCGACTTCCCGCTCACGCAGGGATTCCCGCTGAGCAACCTCGACCAGCTCTTCCTCACCGACCGCCAGCGTTGGTAGCCGGGTTCGGCGGAACGGGCGGGCGGCCGCGGCCCATCAGGGGCCGCATGTCGCGCCAGAGTTCGGGATCGATGAACGTCCATAGATTGATGTTTTCGTTCGTCGTGGCCGCGCGCCAGTCGGGCGGCATGTTGCGGTCCAGTTCGTCGTAGGTCAGGGCTACCACCGAACCGATTTCTTTCATCGCGCGCGCCCGCGCTTCGGGCCGCGTCATCGCGCCGGATTCGATCGCCTCGCGCCACAGCGCGGCCTGTTCCTTCAGGCGCAGGTTCATCGCCGCCACGAGGACTTCGAACCGGACCGCCTGTTGCTCGCTGAGCCTGGCCTGCTCGACGAGATTCGAGCGCATCCGCTCGATGCGCGTTTCGCGCTCGGCCATCATGCGTTCGATCCACGCCTCGCGGTTGGTCCACGGCGCGCCCCCCCACGGACCCCCCTCGCGATTTTGGGGCGGCATTGGCCTCTCCGGTGTGGAGAGGAAGTCCCGCGCGGAGACGGGCGCGGACGTTGCGCGGTCCGCGGCCGGCTCGGGGGCAAACACGAACCCATCTGCAGACTCGTCGCGCGCCGCGGGGTCCGTGCGCAGCCGTTCGGCAGGCGCATCCAGACGCGGCCCCTCCGCGGCGGGCTCGATCCGCGCCTCCGCAATCGGGGTCGGCGCGGGTTCCGGCGTCAGCAACTGCTGCACAAACATCCCGCTGACCAATCCCGCCCCAAACACGATCAACCCGATGCCGATCTCATATTTCGTCATATCTGTTTTTACCGCTTTCGACCCGTTAATCCTAGAACCAATCGCATCCTGTTTTTCGAATGTGCGCGTCCGATGCCGATGTGCAGCGGCCGGGCGCCTCGCGTTCGCGATTGCGCGCGCCGCGTGGTCGGGCCGCTCCAGCGGCGCGCCGAAGACCGCCGCGCCGCCGATGTCGTTGTCCGCAATGCCGCCGTGCGTCACGATGATGCGCGTGGCGCGCGTGAAATATCCAATCAAAACGGCGGCAACCTCCGTGGGCAAGACGCTCTCGCTGAACCCGTAAA
The DNA here is from genome assembly GCA_937958885.1 of uncultured bacterium. Classification (GTDB taxonomy): domain Bacteria; phylum Verrucomicrobiota; class Kiritimatiellia; order CAIVKH01; family CAIVKH01; genus JAMLJG01. The sequence continues at coordinate 13,896 of CALGMT010000005.1, forward strand.
AGCCCGCGAAACTCCGTGAACAGCAGCGCATAGAGTGCGTTTCCGCGACACGCCTCGGCGCAACAGGGGGCACGGTCCGCAGTCGCCGCCCGCCTTGATCCGCCGCGCAAAGAAAAACATGCGAAAGGACGAAATTTCAATTTTCGCCGCAACTGTCTGGAATTACATGGATTGGAACTTAAAGGCCGCCGGCACCCCTGTTGATAACTTGTGCAAGGCATGGAACATCGCTTGTGCAACGCCATGCCCTTCAAATGCTTGTCGAAAGTCAAAAAAACTTCTTGCGGCATACAACGGGTAGCGGTAGTTGTTTGGAATCCGTTAGGGGTACACCTACAGCTAGTGGTATTAATCACGCTCATTTAAGCCCCCTAATTCGCGCAGGTTCAGGGTTTTACACGCAGTATTTTCACGGAGGAGGAGTCTTCATATGTTGGATGGAAGCGATGCGGCGGTGCTGGGGCAGCGAAAACAAGCGCAAGCGGGTCGTCGGAAGGCGACGCTCGCGCGCAGCCGGAAGGCCGCGAAGCAGGGATTGAATGTACGCCGTGTGTTCAGCACCCCGGGCGTCAGCCCGTTCGATCAGCTCCAATGGGAGCGCCGCAAGGCCGCCATCACGGATGACAAAGGCAAGGTCATCTTCGAGCAGCCGAATGTCGAGGTGCCGGCGAGCTGGTCGATGCTCGCAACCAACGTTGTTGCGTCGAAGTATTTCTATGGCGATGTGACAAAATCCGAGCGCGAATTTTCCGTGCGCCAGCTCATTCACCGCGTCGCGCGCACGATCGCGGACTGGGGCCTGCGCGACGGCTACTTCGCGACGAAGGCGGACGCGGAAACATTCTACGATGAGCTGGTGTTTCTGTGCGTGAACCAATACGGCGCGTTCAATTCGCCGGTTTGGTTCAACTGCGGACTTTACCAGCAGTACGGCGTGGGCAAGGACGCGGGGCCGGGCAATTTCTTTTACAACCGCGCGACGGGCAAGGTCGAGGTGGCGCCTTCGCAATACGAATATCCGCAGTGCTCCGCATGCTTCATCCAGCACGTGGACGACACAATGGAAGACATTATGGAGCTGGCGCGCTCCGAGGCGATGCTCTTCAAATACGGTTCGGGCAGCGGCACCGACCTCTCCACGCTGCGTTCGACGCGCGAGAAGCTCTCCGGCGGCGGACGTCCTAGCGGCCCGCTGTCGTTCCTCCGCGTGTATGACGCGGTGGCCAGCGTGGTGAAATCGGGCGGCAAGACGCGCCGCGCGGCGAAGATGAACACGCTGAAGGTCTGGCACCCAGACATCAAGGAGTTCATTGAGGCCAAAGCGAACGAGGAGAAGAAGGCGTGGGCGCTGATTGAGCAGGGCTACGACGGCAACTTCAACGGCGAGGCCTACGGATCGGTCGCGTTCCAGAACGAAAACCTGAGCGTGCGTGTGACGGACGAGTTCATGCAGGCCGCTCTGGAGAACCGCGACTGGACGACGCACTTCGTGACCGATCCGCGCAAAGCGGGCCCGACCTACAAGGCGCGCGACCTGCTCAAGAGCGTGGCCGAGGGCACGTGGATCTGCGGCGATCCGGGCATGCAATATGAAGACACGATCCAGCTCTGGCACACCTGCAAGAACGACGGACCGATCAACTCGTCGAACCCGTGCAGCGAATACATGTTCCTCGACGACACCGCCTGCAATCTCGCGTCGCTGAACCTGATGAAGTTCATGCCCGAGGGCGGGACGTTCGACATCGAGCGGTTTAAGGCCGCGGTCGAGATTTTCATCACCGCGCAGGAAATCATCGTGGACAACGCGAGCTATCCCACCGTGGACATTGCGCGCAACAGCCACATCTACCGCACGCTCGGCCTCGGCTATGCGAACCTCGGCAGCCTGCTGATGTCGCAGGGCCTGCCCTACGACAGCGAAGAAGGCCGCGCGATGGCCGCGTCGATCACCGCGATCATGCACTGCCACGCCTACGCGCAATCTGCGCGGATCGCCGAGTCGATGGGCCCGTTTGAGGGCTACGCGCGCAACCGCGAGCCGATGTTGCGCGTGATCGAACTGCACCGCGACGCGACCCGCAAGATCGGCCACGCCTGCCCCGCCTACCTGCGCGACGCCGCACAGCATTGCGCGGACGAGGCGCTCGACCTCGGCCGGCGATTCGGCTACCGCAACGCGCAGGTCACCGTGCTTGCGCCCACCGGCACGATCGGGTTCCTGATGGATTGCGACACAACCGGCGTCGAACCGGACATCGCGCTGGTGAAGTACAAGCTGCTCGCCGGCGGCGGCATGCTGAAGATCGTCAACCGCACCGTCAGCCAGGCGCTGCGCAAGCTCGGCTACGACACCGCGACCATTGAGGGCATCGTCAAGCACATCGACGCGCAGGACACGATCGAAGGCGCGCCGGGGCTCAAGGAAGAGCACCTCCCGGTCTTCGATTGCGCCTTCAAACCGCGCAACGGCAAACGATTCATCGCCTATCCCGCCCACATCCGCATGATGGCCGCCGTGCAGCCGTTCCTCTCCGGCGCGATCTCGAAGACCGTCAACATGCCCAACGAAGCGACGGTCGAGGAGATCATGCAGACGTACGTCGAGGGCTGGAAACTCGGCCTCAAGGCGCTCGCGATCTATCGCGACGGCTGTAAGCGAAGCCAGCCGGTCAGCACCGGCAAGGACGAGAAGAAAGCCGAAGCGGCGAAGGCGGTCGCGTCAGAGGAACACGGCCCCGGCGGAAACGGATCCAAAGTGCGACCGCTGCGCCGCCGCATGCCGAGCACGCGCCGCTCTGTGACGCACAAGTTCGACATCGCGGGCCACGAGGGCTATCTCACCGTCGGCCTCTACGACGACGGCGCGCCCGGCGAGTTATTCATCACAATGGCGAAGGAAGGCAGCACCGTGGGCGGCCTGATGGACGCGTTCGGCACGGCCATTTCCATGTGCCTGCAATACGGCGTGCCGGTGAAGTCGCTTGTCGAAAAATTTGCGCACACGCGGTTCGAGCCGAGCGGATTCACGAAGAACCCCGACATCCCGATCGCGAAGTCATTGCCGGACTATATCTTTCGCTGGTTCGGCATGACCTTCCTCGACGGCTACAAGGAGCCCACCGCAGCGCGTCCGCTCGCCTTGGAGTCGGGCGACACGCACCACGGCACGGTCGCGCTCACGCCGGACACGGTGAAGATGGCCGCTCCGCAGGCCCCGGCCTCCACAGTAGCGGAAACGCGGATTGGCGGCGCGATTCGGGTGGACGAGCAATTCGAGCACTTCCAGGGCGACGCCCCGGCCTGCGACAACTGCGGCGCCATCACCGTTCGAAACGGCGCCTGCTACAAGTGCTTCAACTGCGGCAACTCGATGGGCTGCTCGTAGGACGCGAAGGCGCGCGGGCGGCTGGAGCGGATGTCGGCGCGCGGGTGCACATGCAGTGATGACGACTCGCGCATTTTCGCGTCCGGCGCGCCCGTCGCACCATGCGCGCAATATCGCCGCGCTCGTTTGGGGATTGTACCACGAGGTGCAGTTGCCCAGGCGGGATATTGGTACAGTTTTTTGATGCGAACAGAACCCAACCCAAGTTCGTCAGTTACGCCATATCAGCTCTCGATTTCCTCGAAAAATTGTCGATTCGAACGCCATTTTCGGGACTACATTTTCGCTGACTTTTGGCGCGTTGGGCAATTCGATGCCGGTTGGTCATCGCCGCTGCTGCGAAGCGGCTGCGGAAAACGGAAATAACATTAGCGATACCTGGCCGTGCGCAATCAGCGCCTCGACGACATCTCTCCCTTCTTTGCAACACCCTCTCCCGCGCTGCGGGAGAGGGGCGGGGTGAGGGCATAGAATCAAACCCTCCTGGATGATCGCATTACAACGGAGGAACGCCCACCGCTTCTCCCCTCCTCGCGCGGATGTGGCTCACGTGCCGCCGCGCTGCGGATTTACCCACCCCGCCCTTAGAGCAACCCTCCTGGGATTGGTCCGCGCAGCGGGGGGGGTAGCCCGAGCCGAACTGCAATATTCTAAGCGCATCAAAAAACATTAATTACCACCCGCGATAACACATATTATTGTCGTCAAGAATAAAGGACCGACTCCTTTAGCACACCGACCCCTTTAGCACACCCTCTCCCGCCCCGCGGGAGA
>CALGMT010000006.1 GCA_937958885.1 uncultured bacterium
TGGCCGTCAAAGGGGTCAGGCGCTGAATTTTCGCATGTGGGTGAAAGTGGCGTGTTTTTGATAGATTACGGGCATGGACCTCCCACGGGCCCGCGGGGGCGCTCGAGCTACAGCATTCGACGGAAATGCCGAAATGAACTGGTAGGGTGAATTCTCCGAGCCTGATGGGCTGTTGGATTGTTGCCCTCACCCCAGCCCTCTCCCACGCGGTGGGAGAGGGAGGAGCTGTGTTCTGTCGCGGAATCTATGACGGCCAATATGCCGCACCTGTTACCAGCAAAAATCGGTGCTTATTCGTCAGCCGGACGCAGCCGCAGAATACGATGCGGTTCGTTGAGCACGATGTAGAGCAAACCGTCCGGACCGGCGCGTACGTCGCGCACGCGGCCGGCGCCTTTCAATATCACCTCGTCCTCGATCATACGGCGTCCGTCGATTCGCAGGCGGCGCACCTCCTGTTGCGCGAGCGCGCCCGCGAAGAAATCGCCGCGCCAGCGGGGAAAGGCTTCGCCATCGTAAAACGCAAGCCCGCACGCCGCAATCGATGGCGTCCAGTGATGAACGGGCGATTCCATGCCGTCCATTTCCGTCAATGCGGTAAACGGACGCCCGTCGTAGTGAATGCCGTGGCTCACGACAGGCCAGCCGTAGTTCGCTCCGCGCAAAATTCGATTGAATTCGTCGCCGCCGCGCGGGCCGTGCTCGGTACTCCAGAGATCGCCGGTGCGCGTGTCGAAAACAAGACCCTGCGGATTGCGATGGCCGTAGCTCCAAATGCCGGGCAGCGCGTCCGCGCGACCGACAAACGGGTTGTCGTCCGGCACGCGCCCGTCGTCGTGAAGCCGGAAGATTTTTCCGTTCGGACGCGAGAGGTCCTGCGCCTCGTGCCATCCGCCGCGCTCGCCGATGACGAAGTAGAGAAATCCCTTCGCATCGAACGCGATGCGGGTCCCGAAATGCACGCCGGCCCGCGTGTAGAATCGCCGGTCCGCTCGCCAGATTTCCTGCTCGTCTTCCCACGCGCCGCCGCGAATTCGCCCGCGCACGACGGCGGTCATCGCGCGAGGCTGCCCGCCCTCGCGCCAGCCTTCTGCAAAGGCGAGATACACCCAGCCGTTTTCGGAAAACTGTGGATGCAAGGCGACTTCCAGCATCCCGCCTTGCCCGTGGTGCAACACCGCGGGCGTGCCGCGGATCGGCGACCCAACCGTCCCGTCCGGCGCGATCGGGCGCAGCGCCCCGGATCGTTCCGTCACCAGAAAGGAACCGTCGGGCAGAAAGGCGATCGACCACGGAATATCCAGTCCGTCCGCAAATTGTTCCGCGCGATATCGATGCAGCGCCGTGCGCGTTGGTGACTCCGCGCGCACGGCGGGCGACGCTGCGCTGCGCGCGCGCTCCTGCTGTTCCCGCTCGCGAATGAACACCACCAGCGCGCGGATTTGATCGAGCGGCAGCATCTCGCGAAACGCCCGCATGCCGAGGTCGGGGAGTCCGTCCGATATTATGCGCGCCAGGTCCGCGTCTGTGCCGCCGTGTTTCCAAGCGCCCGAAATCAGCGAGCCGCCCAGCCCGCCATCGAGATTCGCCCCGTGGCACGTCGCGCAATGTTGCTGATAGACCTCGTGCACGCGCTGCGCGCCGCACGGCAGCGCGACGCTCGCAAGCAACACCGCAAGGAATGCCCGCTTCATGCCCGCACCCTACCCGATCCGGCGTGCGATTGACAAAGCCGACCGGCGCGAGGACGCTAGGTGTATGTCGCTGTTGGATGAACGCAAAGAGACGCTTCTCGCCGAGCTCGCGCTGTTCGGCGACCCGCACGCGCGTCTCGAATACTTGATCGACGAGGCCCGCGCGATGGAATCGCTGCCGCCGGAGTTGTGCGTGGAGGAAAACCGCGTCGAGGGGTGCATGTCCAACTTATGGTTCGTCGCCGAGACGCGCGACGGACGTTGTTGGTTTCGCTGCCAGGCGGATTCATTGGTGGTCAAATCCATCGCGGGCTTGTTGTGCCGCTTCTACAGCGGCGCGACGCCGACTGAAATCCTTGCGCACGACCCGTCATTTCTGCGCGAGGCGGGCATCACCGAGCACCTCTCCTCCAACCGGCGCAACGCACTCACGAAAGTATGGGGGCGCATCAAGCGGACCGCCGAAACCGCGGCCGCCCTGGCTGATCAAGGCACGAACACGCCGGTGCGGTAAAATGCGGATTCGGCGTGGTTGGTGAAATCCAACCAGATGCTCCCGCCGGTGCCCAGACGCTCGACTCCGTACCGCGTCCATGCCGCATTCACCAGTGATGTGCTGACAAACAAATCATACCACCGGCCGGGCACAGAATTGGGAATTTCGATGTAGCTGGCGGCGCCGGCGGGCAGCCAGCCGATGTCGGCCAGCCGCGAGTTCGCGTCGAACGGATTCGTGCCGGCGATCTCCTCCTCCCAATTCAAAAACCCGTCGTCGTCGGGATCGCTGAAAGGCCCCCACGCGCGCGAGATTGCGACTTCGGATTGGTAGCGGCCCTGCTCCAACTCGAGCGCGCCGTCGATGGCAAGATCGGTGAAATACACATTGTGCGCTTCACCGCCGCCGGCCCTGAAATTCCACACGCGGAAACGATCGATGACGGATTCGGAAGTGGCGGCGAGGTCGCCGGTCAGTTCCGTTCCGTTGACGGTGAAGCGATAAGCGGTCGGACTGGTCAATTCGAACGAAAGGTTCAAGCCGAGCGGCGTCCACGGGATCCCGGTCGGGCGGTTGATGATCGAGTCGTTGAACACATAGTTCGTGTCGCCGCCGACAAAAAGGAACTCGAACAGGTTTTGGCCGAACCGATTTTGCAATCCGATCCCGGTGGACCCGGCGGTGTCGATCGAGTTGTTCTCAAACCGCACGGTGAGCACGTCGCCGACGTTCAGTTTGCCGGCCAGCGGGCGCACCGCCGCGCTCAAACCCGCGCCGTTCGCCCAGAGCGCCCACGCCCGCGGACCGATCTGGAGATTGGCCACGCCGGCGGTGGACGCCAAAAAAAATCCGGCGTTCGGAACGGCGCTCAATTGCCATCCGCCGCCCCAGCCGACGCCGCCGTTCTGTCCGTTCTGCCAACCGGCCGAAACGTAGGGCTCGTTCGTCGCGGTGTCGCGCGACGCGGCATTCGGATTGACGGGGCTGTTCGTGCCACTCACGCGGATCAGATTCACACCCTCGTCCAGCGCCACGCCCGCCACGGTCCAGTTCGAGGCCGCCGGCAGCGCGCCGCCCGCGCCGGTGTGCTCGTTCGTCCACACGAGCCACCCGACAATGCCCGGCCCCGCCCTGCCCTGTATGGCGAAGGACGACGTCTCGTACGGCACGGCGATATCGACGGGAGGATTCGTGATCGCGACCGACGGCGCGAGCGGATCGACGCAATTCACCACATACACGCGCCAATTCTCGCCGGCGTTGTTGTCCCAAATGCGGTTCGACACCGCGTTGTTGTGGAACACGAAGTCGAGCTGCCACGTGTCCGGCGGCACGGGCTTCACGGCGGTCCAGACCCCCGGCGTGGATTCCGTCATCGGAACGTCCTCGATATCGCGCCAACTGTTGCGGCCGATGTAGAGCGCCACATTCGAGGCGTTTTTCAGCGGGCCGGAAAACTCCTCGTAGGTGATCGTCACCGGCACGCAGCCTTGCGGGTTCGCGGGATTCACCGTCGCGCGCGCGGGCCGGTCGGCGCAGTTCGCGACCGGAAACCGCCAGTTCCGCCCGCGGTTGTTGTCCCACGTCCGCCCCTCGATCGCGCCGTCATGGAACGCGAGGTCCAGCGCGTAGGTGTCGAACGGAATGTCGTACACCGCGTACCACCGCGCGCCCTGATTCGTCATGGGCACATCGATCGTGGATTGCCACCCATTCACGCCGACTGCAGCGACAATCTGTGTCGCCGCGCTCAACGCCGTGAAGGCCGGGTCGTATGCGATTTCCACCGGCACGCAGCCGTCCGGCAGCGGCGGATCGAGATCCACCCGGCCCGGCGCGATCGGCGGCGTCTTGGAATAGATCTGCATGCTGTACATGCCGATGTTCACCGCCGCGCGCGGCGGCGTGCCGGACGGCACCACGACGCCCGCCGGATGCGGAGGCCGCACGTTGCCGAAATCGGACGCATAGTTCGTCGAGTCGCCGTTGAAATGCAGATACCACGTTCCCGCGGACGGGAACTCGACGAGATACGTGTTGTTCGTGAAGTTCTGCACCGAAAAATTCGCGACCACGACCGCGTCGTCCGTCCCGCCGCCCGCGTCCCAGCGGACGAAAGCAATGACCTTGTTCAGGTCGTCCTTGTGGTGCACGTTGATCCCTGTGCCCTTGAGACCCTGCGTGCCGCCCCAGCGGTTTCGGCGCAGGTGGATCATGTCCGCGTATGCCCGGACGATCCCCGCGTGCGTGTTCGTCAGCGACCAGCGCAGCGCGGTCTCGGCGGCGAAGGTCCAGTCCTCGTTCATCTCTTGTCCCTGGAAAATCATCGGAATGCCGGGCGACGTCATCACCATGCCCGCGGCGAGCAACTGCCGCTTGCGGGCCCAGATGCTGGAGGGATTCGACCCGTCGATATCGCGCGGCAAGCGCTGCTTGTTGTTCAGCCCGCCGACGGTGTCGTGCGATTCGCTGAAGATCACGCGGTTGTGGCTCGCCCAGCCGGCGATGCGGTCCGCGAGCCAGTACATGTTCCGCTCGCCGTCGTTGCCGCGCGTGACCTGCCACTTGATGTGATCGTGGAATTGCACATCCCACTGGCTGTCGAAATTCATGCTGAAATCGAACGCGTGGTCCTCGGCGATCCGGATTCGGCCCGGATACCCCGTCTGCATCATCCAGTTGATGTCGCGCAGGAGGTGCTCCCCGTCCACCAAATGATGGCTGCCGTTGTTCGCGTAGAGGATGCTCCACACGGAGTCCCACCGGAACCCGCTCACGCGGTATTCGTCGAGATACATCCGAATGTTGTCGCGAATGAAATCCCGCACCTCCGCGCGTCCATAATCGGGCCGCGTATCGCCCCACAGCGTGGACGCGCGGAAATCGTTGTAGAAATAAATGCCGCCCTTCCCGTTCGCGCTCCACCCGTCGAAACGCCACAGCGAGAGATCGCTCGGCCCGTAGTGGTTGTGAACCACGTCCACCAGCACCGCGATCCCGCGCTGCGCGCACGCCTTCACGAATCGCTTGAACGCGTCCGGCCCGCCCAGTCCGCTTTCGATCGCGTAAGGGTCCGCCGGATTGTAGCCCCAGCTTTTATCGCCCGCGAACTCCGCGATCGGCATCACCTGCACTGCGTTCACGCCCAGATTGACGAGGTGGTCGAGTTTCTCGATCGCCTGGTCGAACGTGCTCGGCACCCACGCCTCGGCGTTGAACGTGCCGACGTGCATTTCGTAGATCACGAGGTCATTGTGCCACGGCACGACCGGCTGCACCCCGCCCCAGTCGAAGGCGTTCGGATCATAAATGATCGAGTTGCCGTTCGAGTTGGTCACCCGCCGCGCGCGCGGATCGCGGCGATCGAACGAATTGTTGATGACGAATTTGTACTCCTGCCCTGCGCTCGCGCCCCCGACATCGCGCGACCAATAAGGTGTGCTGCCTTCCTTCGTGAGCGGCAACGTCGCCCACCCGCTGAATTGGCCCTTCACCCCCACGCTCGTCGCGTTCGGCGCCCACACGCGAAACGCGACGCCCGTTCCGGCGGCGTCTGCATACGGAATCGAACCCAGCCCCGGCCGCGCCGATTGCGCGATCGCCTCGTAGCCGAACAGCGCGACGGTCAGAGCCGCTATGCGTGATCGCAGGCGCATGGTGAAACGCTACACCAGCCATATTACGCGCTTCAGCTTTGTTTGGATAGAATTAAACAGCCGACGCGCGGCATTATTTCGAAACCGTTTGTGCGTCTGGAAACCAGACCTTCACCTTCACGCGCTGGCGCCCGTGCTGCTTGGCGGCCGTATGCGTTTTGTAGAACAGGTCGAGGTGATACCCCTTGATGTCGCCGCCGCGATCTTCGACGCGGCCGTAGCCGTAGCCGGGCACATAGATGATCGTGCCGAACGGGAACACCGACGTATCCGCCGCGATCGTGCCCGGCCGCGCCATTGTGCCGCTCGCCGTCTGCCCGACCACCTTCGGCTTCCCTTTCATCGGGCCGTAGGCATACACCGGTCGCCCGTACCAGTTCCGCTTCCACCCGCAGCATTCGCCGCACGGACAATAGCCGGTCGTGATCACGACATACTCCGACGGCTTCACTCCGCGCGGCGGCGCGATCGCGCGGCCCGACTCGAGCATCGAACACCCGGCGCCGAACAGAATCAGCGCCGCGCACAGCGTCATCAATACTGGAAGGCGCCGGCGCATTGGTCCGCCCCTCAAAAAACGGGCAGATCGTCCGGCGGCGCATCGCACAGGCGCGGCATGCGCTGGTCGCGCGCGGAGAGGATCGGCGCGCTTGTCGGCCACGGAATCCCGAGCGCCGGGTCGTTCCATGCGATCCCGCGCTCGTCGGCCGGATCGTAGAGCGCGCTGCATTTGTAGAGAAACGACGCGCTGTCGCTCGTCACGCAGAACCCGTGCGCGAAACCCTCCGGCACGAACATTTGATAATGGTTTTCCGCCGAGAGCAGACGCCCGCACCATTTGCCGAACGTCGGCGAGCCGCGCCGGATATCCACCGCCACGTCGAATACCTCGCCCTGCGCCACGTACACCAGCTTCGCCTGAGGCTTTCGCAACTGGTAGTGCAGCCCGCGCAGAATCCCACGACGCGAGTGCGAAAAATTATCCTGCACGAACGCGCGGTCGATTCCGACGGCGCGGTACTTTTCCGCGTGGAATGTCTCCATGAAAAACCCCCGCGCGTCGCCGAACACGTCCGGCGTCACGAGGAGCACATCGGGAATTTCGAGCGGGGTGACGTTCATGCGGGTCAGGCGTCCGAAAAAGTTCCATGCTCTGTAAAAACTTTTTTTAAAACTTCCATGCTCTGTAAAAACTTTTTTCGGCGCGCGCCCGCTATTCCTCGAGCATCCGTAGCAGATACTGCCCGTATTCGTTCTTCGCGAGCGGCGCGGCGAGGGCGCGCACCTTCGCGGCGTCGATCCAGCCCGCGCGGTAGGCGATTTCCTCCAGACACGCCATTTTCAGGCCCTGCCGCTCCTCGATGGTCTGCACGAAGTTCCCCGCCTGCAACAGCGACTCGTGCGTGCCGGTGTCGAGCCACGCGATGCCGCGGCTCAACAGCTCGACGCGGAGCTGACCGCGCTGCAGGAATGTTTTATTCACGTCCGTGATCTCGAGTTCGCCGCGCGCGGACGGTTTCAGGTGCGCGGCGACGTCCACGACGGAGTTATCGTAAAAGTAGAGGCCGGGCACGGCGTAGCGCGATTTCGGTTTCGCGGGCTTTTCCTCGATGTCCGTCACGCGCCCCTCCGCATCGAACGAGACGACGCCGTAGCGCTCGGGGTCCTTCACGCGGTAGCCGAAGATCAGGCCGCCTTTTTCGAGCTTGCCCGCCTCGCGGAGCGCGCGGGTCAGGTCGTGGCCGAAGAAAATGTTGTCGCCGAGGATCAGGCACACCGAGTCGCCGCCGATGAACGGCGCGCCGATGATGAACGCCTGCGCGAGGCCCTCGGGGCGCGGCTGCTCGGCATAGGCGAGCCGAAGGCCGAATTGAGCGCCGTCGCCGAACAGCTCGCGAAAGCGCGGCAGGTCAGACGGGGTGGAGATGATGAGAATGTCCCGGATGCCCGCGAGCATCAGGACCGACAGCGGATAATAAATCATCGGCTTGTCGTACACGGGCAGCAACTGCTTGCTGACCGCGCGCGTGATGGGGTAGAGCCGGGTCCCGGAACCGCCGGCGAGGATGATGCCCTTCATGCAGCCATTTATAGCAGGGCGCCCCGCGCGCGCGCTACCGCGAATCGCCGACATTCGGATTCGGTGCGCGCCGCGCCGCGAACGGACGCGCTTGAAAAAGGCGCGCCGCCGGATGAGGGTTAGCCATGAATGATCGCAGCGCGCGCGGAGTGGGATGGATGGCGATGCACCTCGTTTTCTTTCCCCTGTTGGTGATCGTGTTGCGCGGTTGGCACCGCGCGCACGAGACCCTGCTCGCGCTCGATCTCGCGCCGCCCGGCTGGCTGCGAAATGTCATCACGTTTCTCTTGTTTGCCGGACTCTACATGGGGCTCGCGTATGCGACGGCCGCATGGATGAATCGCCGCTATCCCCACACCCGAGTCGAATCCGCCGCATGGGAGGATTCGCCACGGTTTCGCCGCTAACGCCAATCGTTCTCAAACAGCCGGACGGCCGGCGTCAGCGGAAGTTCCGACAATCGCTGCGCGACGGTCGCCGCGCAGCCCGGCAACACCCGATCTGGGCGCACATCCGCCAGCGGTTGCACAACGAACCGCCGCTCGGCCCATCGCGGGTGAGGAATCGCCAAGGTCGGCGACGCGTGGCGCTCCTCGCCCGCGTAGAGGATGTCGATGTCGAGCGTGCGCGGGGCATATTTGTCCTCGGTGCGCCTGCGGCCGGCGGCCTGCTCGATGTGCGCGAGCTGTTCGCGCAGCGACTCTGCATCGAGTTCGCTTTCCACCACCAGCACGGCATTGAGATAGGCAAGCGCCGCATATTCCGCTTTCACGCCGACCGGCTCCGTTTCATACACCGGCGACGCACCTACTTCGCGCACGCCGGGAATCGCCGCGATTGCACGGCGCGCTTGGCGCAAATGCCCCAACCGGTCGCCCAGACAGGAGCCCAAACTCAATCCGACCTCGATCGCTTCGCTCATGGCTCGCAACCCTATCTCACCTGCCGCAGAGAACGAAACTCGAAATCGGACGCGCCGTGCAGTAGAATTGGAGAAGTGAATGTGGACTCCATTCTGGCGACGCTAAACGCGTGCAGCGTCGATTACCTGCTGATCGGCGGTGTGAATTTTATGCTGCGCCACCAACCCGTCTTGACCTTTGACGTGGATATCTGGATCGACGACACGCCGGAGAATCGCGCGCGCTGCGTCGAGGCGCTCGCGCGGCTCGACGCCGAGTGGGGCCTGTCCGAAGAGGAATGGGGCCCAATCCGGACGCGGCAGGGCGATTGGTTGGCGCGTCAATCCATGTTCAGCCTGACCACGCGCGAAGGTCCGCTGGACGTATTTCGCAGTGTCAAGGGCCTCCCAAGCTGGACCACATGCGCCGCTCGCGCCCGCGCGGAAACAACGACGATGGGAACGCCCTATCGCGGATTGAGCGACGCCGATATGCTGGCCTGCCAGTTGGCCCTTGACGAGAGCGAGCGAAAGCTGGACCGCGTGCGACGGCTGACGCATGTATTGAACGGCGAAAAAAGATGAGCGATCTCCACCATCAACAAGAAGCGCTGCGCGAGCGGATGTACGATCCGCGCGCGCGCTACCTTCATCTGCTGGAGCGCATACGCTGGGCGGAGAAAACCGTTCGCCGCGCGACGCCCGCCGCCTGCATCGCCAACGAGCGGCGCATCCTGAACGGCGAACGCGCTCGCGACATCCACCGCGCCCCACCCGCGTAAGGCGCGCGACGTGGCGGGCGGCGGCCTTTCGTGGTAGCGTCTCCGCGTGACCAACGAAACAACAGCGCGCAAACGTATCGCAGTCGGCATGAGCGGCGGGATCGACTCCTCCGTTGCCGCCGCGCTGTTGGTCGAGCAGGGTTGGGACGTCATCGGCTTCACGCTGCACATGTTCAAGGAGGGCTCGCGCTGCTGCTCGCTCGAAGATGTCCAGCGCGCGCGGCGCGTGTGCGAGCATCTCGGCATCCGGCACTACACGCTGAATGTGGTTGAGGACTTCGAGCGCGAGGTCATCCGCCCGTTTGCAGACGCCTACGCGGCGGGGCGAACGCCGAATCCGTGTATTTTCTGCAATCGCCACTTCAAATTCGGCGAACTCGTCAACCGCGCCCGCGCGCTCGGCTGCTCGCACGTCGCCACCGGCCACTACGTCCGCATCGAACACGGCGTTGACGGCGCGCGTCTGCGGCGGGGTCGCGATCCGGGGAAGGACCAATCGTACTTTCTGCACCGCCTCACGCAGGACCAGCTTCAGACGTGCGTCTTCCCGCTCGGCGAATTGTTGAAAGCGGACGTACGTCGCATCGCGGCGGAGAAGCAGATTCCGACAACCGGCATGCGCGAGACGGCGGACCTGTGCTTCATCACCGATGCCGGCCCCGCGCCGCTGATTGAACGCTATCATCCCGAAGTCCGGCGCGCGGGCCCCATAGTGGACGGCGCGGGGCGGACACTCGGCGCGCACGAAGGTCTGCATCACTTCACCATCGGCCAGCGCGAGGGCTTGCGGATTGCCGCGCCGCATCGGCTTTACGTGAGCGAGCTGCGTGCCGAATCCAACACAGTTGTCGTCGGACGTCGCGAAGAGATCATGCGCGACGCCTGCATTGTGTCCGATGTGTTTTGGCAGCTCGGCCGTCCGCCGGCGGCGGGGACATCCATGACAGTGCGAATCCGCTATCAGCATCCGGGCGTGGGAGCGGAGCTGGAGTTCGCGGATAAAGACCGGCTGGTGCTGCGATTTGCCCAGCCGCAATTCGCGGTCACGCCCGGCCAGGCTGCGGTGTTTTACGACGGCGACGTAGTATTGGGCGGCGCATGGATCGAGAGCGCATAGCCTTCAAGTGCACACCGCCTGCGTTAAAATCCTTCCCCCGCCACTTCTACGGGATAGGGTTGATGGCGAACAGCCAAGCAATTATTGCGAGCAGGCCGAAAATTGCCATTTCGCCTCCCCCTCCCCCGACCGCCGCAAAGGCGATTGGGAGAGGGTAAGGGTGAGGGCATGGGTGAGGGCGGGAAAGCCAAATAGCCTTATACCTTTTCGCAACGCACCTCGGGCCTGCTATAGTGACGCGATGAAGTTCGATATCCCAGCATCAGGCGCCGCAGCGCTTCAACGGCAATCTTCCGTCGATGAAAAAGTCGGCGCGCTGCGCCTCCGCTTGCGCGAAATGAAGTCAGTCATCGTCGCCTTCAGCGCCGGCGTGGATAGCACGCTCCTCGCCGCGCTCGCGGTGCAGGAACTCGGCGATCGCGCGCTGGCCGTCACTGCGACCTCGCCGTCCTTTCCCGAACGCGAACTACAGGAGGCGCGCGCCCTCGCCGAACAACTCGGCATCGCGCACCGCGTTATCGCGTCCAACGAGCTGGCCAACCCCAACTACGCGAACAACCCGTCCAGCCGCTGCTATCACTGCAAAACGGAACTCTATGGCCTGCTTCGCAAAATTGCAGACGCCGAAGGCTACGCGCACATCGTGGACGGCACGAACGCGGACGACCTCAATGATTACCGGCCCGGCCGCAAGGCCGCGATGGAGCAGCGCGTCGAAAGTCCTCTTCAAGCGCTCGGCTTTACGAAGGCCGATATCCGCGAGGCCTCTCGCGCGCTCGGACTCGCCACCGCCGACAAGCCCGCGTATTCCTGCCTCGCCTCGCGCTTCCCCTACGGCGAAAAAATCACCGCCGATGCGCTCGCGAGTGTGGAACGCGCGGAGAACGGGTTGAAGGACCTCGGCTTCGCCAACCTCCGCCTGCGGGTGCACGGCGACGTTGCCCGGCTCGAACTCGATGCGGACCAGATTGCGCGCGCCGCATCGGACCCGCTGCGCGAGCAAATCGTCGCCTTGCTCAAGGACTGCGGCTTTCGGTATGTCGCGCTCGACTTGCAGGGCTATCGGCGCGGAAGCCTGAATGAAGTGTTCACCCGCATTCGATGAAGACCATTCCCCGACTCGACGCCGCCGCGTTCCTCTCCGCGCACCGCTCGCCTCATCAGGCAGACTACTATGCCTTTTACTCCAGCATCGCCGGCGGCATCGTCACCGATCCGGCGCTGATGCTCGTCCCGGCGGACGATCACCTCGTGCACCGCGGCGACGGCGTGTTCGAGACTCTGAAGTGTGTGGACGGCGGCCTCTATCTCTGGCGTGAGCACGCGCAGCGTCTTGTCCGCTCGGCATCCGCGATCGGCCTTGCGATGCCGTGGTCCGAAGCGGATCTGTCCGACATCGTTGCTCAAACCATCCGCGCGGGCGGGCGGCGCGATGCGCTGATCCGCATTATCGTAGCGCGAGGGCCTGGCAGCATGGGCATCAACCCGTACGACTGCCCGGCGCCCGCGCTCTACGTGCTTGTCCACGCGCTCAAACCGTCGTTCATGGCCGCGCACCCCGAAGGCGCGCGCCTCGTCACCAGCGCGATCCCGGTGAAAGCCGGCTTCTTCGCGACGATCAAATCCTGCAACTATCTGCCTAACGCCCTGCTCAAGAAAGAGGCGGCGGACAAGGGGGTCGACTTTGCTGTCGCATTCGACGAGCGCGGTTTTCTCGCCGAGGGCGCGACAGAAAATATTGGAATTGTGGACGCTTCCGGCGTGCTGCGCGTGCCCGGTCCCGAGCGTATCTTGTCGGGCACCACGATGAACCGTGCGCTTGATCTCGCCGCGTCGCTCGTGCGAGACGGGCGGCTGCGCGGCATCGCGCGCGGTCCGATCTCCCGTGCGGATCTTGAATCTGCGCGAGAGCTTCTCATCTTTGGCACGACCCCCGATGTGACGTCGGTGGTAAGCCTCGACGGAGGTCCGGTCGGCGACGGGCGGCCGGGTCCGATTGCGCTTTCACTCCTCGCGCTCGTGCGCGAAGATATTTGTTCGAACGCAGGCGCGCGTTGGCTGGTGTTTTGAAAAAAAGGAGAGAGAAATGAAGAAACTCGCATGGCTCGCCGCTATACTTGCGCTGTCCTCGGCCGCGCATGCCGCAACCATCGCACAACATACGCAAGAATTGCGCGTGCAGGGTCATCTTGATCCCACGACGAAGAACGGCAGCGAAGTGCGAATGAATCTATCATACGGGTATTTTTTCGATGACAACATCCAGTCCGGCATTCGTGCAGACATCACGGACAACAAGCAGGTCAGCAGCCTCGGCCTCGGCGCGTACATCGAATACAACGTGGACACCGGCAATGAAATCATGCCGTTCGGCGAATTCTTTGCCGGTCTCGCGAATGTGGACGTAGAAGAAGCGGGCGGCGACGACTTGGCAGGCGTGATGGAGCTGCGCGCGGGCGCGAAGTTCTTCCTTGCCGAGCGCGTAGCCATTGCCGTCGCCGGCGTGTTCGCGTACGCGACGGAAAAGATCTATCCCGACAACGCGAAGATTCGCGACAACGACGTTTTTCTCGAATTGTCGTTGCGCTGCTATTTTTGAAGTGAAAAGCCCATTGCGGATGGGTGGGGGGTGAGGCGTCGGCGCGGCGAGACGCCGCGCCCTACCGAAAAATGGCGTGGTAGAGCGGGGCCTCCGTGCCCCGGTTTTGAACCCGCCGCGCTCAGCGCTCGCCTCTTCAGCCACTCCCTCTCCCACCGCGTGGGAGAAGTCTGGGGTGTGGGTCACTAGTGTCAGACCTAGACAATAGACATTATGCGGCCGTATCGCTGCTGGATTGCAGCATGTTTCTCTCGGAACTCCACATCTCAGGATAGAGCGGACGTCAGCCGGTGGCGCTGTTTGCCGATCCCATGTTCGCTCACGCCCAGTTGTTCGGCCACGGCTCGTTGAGTGACACCGCCGGCACGGCACACCAACTCGATCGCCATTCCCCGCCTAAACCCGAGCCTCCGCCCTCTTGCCTTCAGATCCGCCATCGTCACGCCAAGGACTTCGCAGGCCAAGCGAAGCAACTCGCTCACCTCGCGTTGCCGTTTCTCCGGGGCGGCCAGGTCGGACCGCATTCGGCGGTCGGCAGACGCCCCTTTCATCTCATCCTCGACGCCCCTGACAAACGCATCATTGCTAATCGCGTATAAACTGCGCCGGTACGCGGATGACAGCTCCTCATCCGCCCCGCCCAGGCAGCCCCGCACATACGCTTCATAGGCCCGACGACAGGCCACCAGATTCGGTCGGTTCATCAGACGCAGCCAGTCGTA